>NZ_JBASXK010000113.1:0-24008 GCF_049276915.1 Aestuariivita sp.
TGGAATTCCAGGCTGATGCCATTGCCGCCATGCATGTCACGCGACATGCGCGCGATATCCAGAGCCTTGCCGCAGTTGTTGCGCTTGACGATCGAGATCATCTCGGGCGCGGCCTTGGCCTCATCCATCAGACGTCCGACCTGCAACGAGGCCTGCAGCCCCAGCACGATTTCGGTCTGCATATCGGCCAGTTTCTTTTGAAACAGCTGTGTCTGCGCCAGAGGCTTGTCGAACTGGTGGCGATCCAGCCCGTATTGCCGCGCCGCATGCCAGCAGAACTCTGCCGCACCCAGAACGCCCCAGGAAATGCCATAGCGCGCGCGGTTCAGACAGCCGAACGGCCCCTTCAGACCCTCGACATGGGGCAGCAGGGCGTCTTCGCCCACTTCGACACCATCCATCACGATCTCACCGGTGATCGAGGCGCGCAGAGACATCTTGTTCTCGATCTTCGGCGCGCTCAGGCCGGTCATGCCCTTTTCCAGGATAAAGCCGCGAATGCGTCCGCCATGCTCTTCCGATTTCGCCCAGACCACGAACACATCCGCAATCGGCGCGTTCGAAATCCACATCTTGGATCCCGTCAGCTTGTAGCCATTCGCCGTTTTCACGGCGCGGGTCTTCATCCCCGCCGGATCGCTGCCCGCATCGGGTTCGGTCAGGCCGAAACAGCCGATCAACTCACCCGAAGACAGGCCGGGCAGATATTTCTTGCGCTGCTCTTCGCTGCCATAGGCATAGATCGGATACATCACCAGCGAGCTTTGCACCGACATCATCGAACGATAGCCGCTGTCCACCCGCTCGATCTCACGCGCAACCAGACCGTAAGACACGTAAGATGACCCCAACCCGCCGTATTCCGCGGGAATGGTGATGCCCAGCAGACCCATATCGCCCATCTCACGGAAGATACCGGGATCGGTCTCCTCATTGGCGAACGCTGCGGTGACACGGGGCTGCAGTTTTTCCTGTGCAAAGCTATGCGCACTTTCAGCCATCATGCGCTCATCATCGGACAATTGGTCCGACAGGCGCAGGGCGTCCGACCAATCAAACCGGCCCAGATCAGGGGCGTCCTTGGCTTTCAGCGCGGGCTTGGGTGTTGACTGAATATTCATCTTTCAGACCCTCCTCGGGGGTTGGATTTGTACAACGCCCCCCTTGGAAGGCGTACAAAACGGTCAATCTGGCGCATGCATACACGATCACGCCGATGAAAAACACCGAGACTTTCTCGCCAACCTATGACAAAAGCACATACATGATCGCCCCTCGCCGCTTCCTTCCCTCCATCGCGTCTCTGCGCGCCCTCGAAGCACTTGACCGTCTGGGCAGTGCGTCTGCGGCGGCGCAGGAACTGTCCCTGACACAAGGTGCGGTCAGCCGTCAGATTCAGGCGCTCGAGCGTCAGATGGGCATGGTTCTGGTGCAACGTGACGCCAAGAAACTGACCCTGACAGATCCCGCGCAGGCCTATGCCGCCGAGATCCGGCAGGCGCTGCAGACGATTGCGCAGGCCTCGTTGCGCCTGCAGGCCCGCCCGGCTGGCGGTCAACTGAATCTGGCGATTTTACCAGCGTTTGGAATGCGTTGGCTGATGCCAAGGCTGCCGGATTTCGCCCGTCGCCACCCACAGATTACCATCAACATGGGCACCGAACTGGTTCCGTTCAACTTTGCCTCGCATGGCTATGACGCCGCTTTGCACTATGGCACGGGGGACTGGCCCGGGACCGACCGGCTGCTGTTGCGCCATGAGCGCATGATCCCCGTATGTGCGCCTGAACTGCGCGACAGGACTGCGTGCGCGCAGGATGTGCTGCGCTATCCCCTGCTGCATATCCAGACGCGCCCGGATGCCTGGGCCGATTGGTTGAAAGCGCAGGGCGTCGACGCAAGCCAGCCCCTGAACGGCACCATCTACGACCAGTATTCGACCATCGTTCAGGCCGCTCTGCATGGTCTGGGCATAGCGCTTCTGCCCGATTACCTGGCCGAACAGGACCTTGCCGCGCGCCGTCTGGTCAGCCCGTTCGGGCCGGGTGCGGATGCGCGGGGCGCATACTATCTGGTCTGGCCCCGCGACCGTGGGGCAAACCCGGCGCTGGCCCAGTTTCGTGAATGGCTGGCCGGTCAGGCCCAGCCCGAAGATCCGCTCCCGCGTTAGGAGGCTGCGGGCGGCGCGGTCGAGGTGCTGTCGGCTTTCGGGCGCAGTTCATCGGGGCGCGCGCCGGTGACAAGATAGACCACCTGCTCGGCGATCGAGGTGGCGTGATCGCCCATCCTCTCGATATTCTTGGCGATGAAATGCAAGTGCATACAAGCGGTTATGTTGCGCGGGTCTTCCATCATGAAGGTCAGGTATTCGCGGAACAAGGCGTTGTACATCTGGTCCACATCGCGGTCGCGCTCGATGATGTCTTCTGCAAGATCGGCGTCGCGATGGACATAGGCATCCAAGGCATCCTTCAGCATCAGCTCGACCTCACGGGCCATGCGCTTGAGCGCCACCGTGTTGTCTTCGACCGGTCTCATCTGTGCCAGAACAGTGGTCCGTTTGGCGATGTTCTTTGCATAATCACCGATCCGCTCCAGATTGGCGCTGATCTTCATCACGCTCAGAACCAGCCGCAGATCAATCGCGGTGGGTGCACGCAATGCGATGACGCGGGCGGCGTCCTCGTTGATCTGTTCTTCCAGAGCATCGATTGCCAGATCGCCGCGCCGCACCTCTTCGGCCAGTTCCTCGTCGCGTGCCACAAGGGATTGCGCCCCCAGACGGATTGCGGATTCGACAAGGCCGCCCATCTTCATGATGTTGGCCTGTATCTGTTCCAGATCGCGGTCAAAGGCGGATTGTATATGCTGATCCGACATGGGTCTCTCCTGTTACCCGATCCGTCCGGTGATATAGCTCTCCGTGCGCGGATCCTCGGGATTGGTGAATATCTGGCTGGTGTCGCCATATTCTACCAGATGTCCGAGGTGAAAAAAGGCCGTCCGCTGGGATACACGCGCGGCTTGTTGCATGGAATGTGTAACGATTACAACCGAGTAGTTGCGCCGCAGCTCATCGATCAATTCTTCAACCTGCGCCGTGGCGATCGGATCGAGAGCCGAGCATGGCTCATCCATGAGCAACACTTCGGGCTCGGTCGCGATGGCGCGGGCGATGCACAGACGCTGTTGCTGCCCGCCTGAAAGCCCGGTGCCGGGCTCGTTCAGCCGGTCCTTGACTTCTTCCCAGATCGCCGCCCGGCGCAGGGCACGTTCGACGATTTCATCCAGATCCGCCTTCGAACGCGCCATGCCATGGATCTTGGGCCCATATGCGACATTGTCATAGATCGACTTGGGAAACGGGTTTGGCTTCTGAAACACCATCCCCACCCGCGCGCGCAACTGAACCGGATCGACCGCCGGATCATAGATATCTTCGCCGTCCAGAAGGATCAGACCTTCAATGCGCGCGATATCAATTGTGTCGTTCATCCTGTTGATACAACGCAAGAAAGTTGATTTCCCGCAGCCCGAGGGGCCGATAAAGGCGGTTACGGTCTTGTCCACGATTTCGACGTTTACATCCTTGATCGCATGGTTCTGACCATAGTAGACCTGCACATTGCGGGCGCTGATTTTAATGTCGGCTGCGTCCGACGCGGTCTCAACCCTGCGCGCATCTTCCATCTGCACCGTCCTCACTTTTGTCGTATCCTGTTCGAGCGCGACCCTAGTGCCCCGCCCATGATCTTCCAACCCTCAATAGTCCGGGGTTACTTCGGCAGTATGACAGTAAAACTGGCACCCTGCCCCACATCGCTGCTGACACGCAGTCGCCCGCGATGGCGGTTCACGATGTGTTTGACAATCGCAAGCCCCAGCCCTGTTCCGCCCAGTTCGCGCGAGCGGTGGCTGTCGGCGCGGTAAAACCGTTCGGTCAGGCGTGGCAGATGCACCGGATCAATGCCCGGCCCATCATCCGCGACCTGCACCCGTACCGAGGGCGCGCGCAAGGCACCATCGCGGTCATGATCGGTCACGATCAGGCGGACTTCACCGCCTCTGTTGCCGTATTTTATCGCGTTTTCAACAAGGTTGGTGAAAACCTGACGAAGCTGATCTCCATCTCCGGTGATCATCAAAGGGCCCGGAGCGGCATCCAATGTCATGCTGATGCCGGCCTCATCGGCCAGAGGACGCAGGCTGTGCAGGGTCGAGTTCAGTTGCGCCACGATATCGACTTGGTCCTTGGGGCGAACCCGCTCGTCTTCCTCGACCCGGCTCAGCGACAGAAGGTCACCAACCAGCCGGTTCATCCGCGCGGCCTCGCCCTCCATGATGTCCAGAAAGCGCGCGCGTGCTGGCGCGTCATCCTTGGCCGGGCCACGCAGGGTTTCGATGAACCCCATCAGCGCCGTCAAGGGCGTGCGCAGTTCGTGGCTGACATTGGCCACAAAATCGCGGCGCATCTGACCGGCTTGTTCGACATGGGTAATGTCCTGAAAACTGACCAGAACGCCGCCTGCCTCGCGCACGCCCACGCCGGGCACGAACCGGCAGGAGACGGTGAATGTCGTATCCTGCGCGCCATCATTCGAGAGGTATTGCGCGGTCTTGGGCAGCCCGTCGCGCAAGCAGCCTTCGATGGCATCGAGGATGGGCGGCTGGCGCAGGATGGTGGCGAAATGGCGGTTTTCGATCTGCGCGCCCAGCAGGGTCTGCGCATCTGCGTTGCTGGCCACGATGCGTTCGGTGCGATCCACCAACAGCGTCGGAAGCGGGATCGCGTCAAGTGCTGCGCGGATAAGATCGACCGGGTGGCTCATGCGGTCTAACCCTGCTCCATGGCCTCGGCCACGGCGATGGTGAACACGTCCTTGAGGGCTTCGGGGTCTTCCAGGCCCACGGAAACCCGGAAGAATCCTTCGCTGATGCCCAAGGCGGCGCGTCCTTCGGGGGTCAGTGCGCGATGCGAGGAAGAGGCCGGGTGTGACAGTGTCGTGCCCACGTCGCCCAATGTGGGCGCAAAGCTGAGACCCTGTGCGCCGCGCGTGAAGGCGTTGGCCGCCGCCCGGCCACCGTTCAGTTCAAAGCTCACCATGTTGCCCGTTTGTGGACCCAGCAGAGCCTGTGCCCGCGCATAGTCGGGATGATCCGGGCGACCCGGATAGAGCACGCGTTTCACGCCCGGCAGCGTGGCCAGATGATCTGCCAGCAGCGCAGCGGTTGCCTGCGCCCGGTCATAGCGCAGCTCGAACGTCAGCAGACCGCGTTCAGCCAGCCAGCAGTCGAACGGGCTTGGCGTCAGTCCCGTGGTCACGGCAAAGACGCGCATCCGGTCGTTGAGGGCCTGATCCCTGGCTGCGACATAGCCCAGTGTGACATCCGAATGGCCAGCAAGCAGCTTGGTAAGCGACTGGATGACAATATCGGCCCCCCAGTCGACGGGTCGGAACCCGCGCGGCGTGGTGAAGGTGTTGTCGACCACCAGCAGAACGCCCTTGTCGCGGGCAAGCTGTGCCAGACCTTGGATATCGGCCAGCCGCAGCGTCGGGTTCGAAACCACCTCGACAAGGATCATCTTGGTCTCGGGGCGGATCGCGGCGGCCATCGCATCAACATCCGCCGGATCGGCCAGCGACGTGGTGATCCCCATGCGCGGCAGGTCTTCTGCCATCATCCGCAACGAGCGCCCATAGAGCTGATTGCCGCCAACCACATGATCCGAGGTTTTCAGCAGCCCCAGCAAGACCGCGCTGACCGCCGCCATACCCGAGCCCAACACGGTTCCGTTCTCATAGCCTTCCAGCGCGTCCATGCGACGGGCGACAACGTCGGCATTCGGGTGTCCCTCGCGCGCATAGGTATACCCCTGCACGCGGCCCTCGTATTGTGCATCCAGCGCATCGGGCGTGTCGCTTGAATAGACCACCGAGGGCGACAGGGGCGTCACAACCGGCCTGCTGGCACTATGGGGCAGCGGAACAGGGCGGATCAGGGATCCCTTGTCGTTTTTCATGCGATGACTTTCAGGGCGTCGCGGAACTCACGCATGTTGTGCTGATAATTCAGCGCGCTGGCCGTGATCGACTGGATGCCGGCTGCATCCAGTTCACGCACGACTTTGCCAGGTGCGCCCATGACCAGGCTGCCATCGGGGATAACCTTGTTCTCGGTGATGAGGGCTCCTGCGCCAATCAGGCAGTTATTGCCGATCCTGGCGCCGTTCAGCACCGTGGCCCCCATTCCGATCAGGGTGTTGTTGCCGATGGTGCAGCCATGCAGCATGACCTTGTGACCGATGGTGCAATTCTCGCCGATGGTCAGCGGATAACCTGCATCAATATGCATCACCGAATTTTCCTGCACGTTCGAGCCCCGCCCGATCCGGATGATTTCGTGATCGGCCCGGATCGTCGCTCCGAACCAGACCGACACAGCCTCTTCCAGAACCACGAGGCCGATGAGATTGGCGTCCGGTGCCACCCAAGTGTCGGCGTGGATCTGGGGCACCTTGTCGCCCAATGCGTAAATGCTCATGTGCGTTCCTCGAATTCGGCCTGAAGCTTGCGCACATGCTCGTTCAGGTCAGGCTGTTGCGAGCGGCGCAGGCGGGTGGCGGTGATGATGGTTTTCAGTTGCTCTTCTGTTGCATCCAGATTGTCGTTCACAAGCACGAAATCATAGCCATCCCAATGGCTGATCTCATCCCAGCTTTTCTGCATGCGCTTTGCGATCACATCGTCGCTGTCCTGTCCGCGCCCTTCCAGACGGCGGCGCAGTTCGTTGATCGAGGGCGGCAGGAGAAAGATCGACAGCGTGTTCTGACCAAGGGCCGAGTTGCGGATCTGCTGGGCACCCTGCCAGTCGATATCAAACAGAACATCATGCCCTGAATCGATCGCCTCCTGCACAGGCCCCATGGGCGAGCCGTAGAAATTGCCGAACACATGCGCATGTTCAAGCATCTCTCCATCAGAGACCATCGCCTTGAATTCGCTGTCCGAGGTGAATCGGTAATGCTGCCCGTCCACTTCGCCCTCGCGCGGTGCGCGCGTGGTGGCGGAAACCGAAAACACGATCGAGGGGTCCCAGTCACGCAGCCGTCCGGCCAAGGTGGATTTGCCCGCCCCCGAGGGTGAGCTGAGAATGATCAGAAGTCCGCGCCGGTCTGCCATGATGTCCCCTATTCGACGTTCTGAACCTGTTCCCGCATCTGGTCAATCACGGCCTTGAGCGACAGTCCTACCGCCGTCAGTTCGCTTGACTGTGCCTTGGAACACAGCGTGTTGGCCTCGCGGTTGAACTCCTGCATCAGGAAATCAAGCTTGCGGCCCACCGATCCGCTTTCATCCAGCAGCGCGCGGGTGGCGGTGATATGTGCACCCAGACGGTCGATCTCTTCGGTGATGTCCGCCTTGACCGCCATGAGGGCCAGTTCCTGCGCCACGCGCTGGGGATCGGCATGTTCTGCATGCTCCATCACGCGGGCGAGGTTGGCCTTGAGGGCCGCGGCCATGTCGTCCTTGCGGGCTTCGGCGAGAGTGGCAGCTTCTCCGGTGAGCGATGCCACCTGATCGAGCTGCGCGCGCAGGATCGCATTGAGGGCATGCCCCTCATCGGCACGCATCCTGACGAAATCGGCGATCAGTTCCTCTGCTTGGGCCAGAAGCGCCTTTCCCAGAGCAGTTGTGTCATCTTCGTCGGAGCCCGCTTCCAGAACACCGCGCAGAGCCAGCAGGTCGCTCCCGGTTGACGGGGCCAGTGTCACGCCTCGATCCAGCGCTTCGGCCTCTGCCTCGGCCAAAGCGGTCAGAACGGCATCCAGCGCACCGCGGTTCAGAACCAGCTCACCGCCCGTGTCGGCACGCGTCACCCTCAGCGACAGGGTCACGCTGCCCCGTTGAATGGCCTGACCCAGTTGCGCGCGCAAACCCGCTTCCAACCCGGCGATCCAATCGGGCACACGCAGACGCAGGTCCAGGCCCTTGGCATTGACCGAACGCAGCTCCCAACCCCAGTTGAACGGGGCGAGAGCACCTTTTGCCGAGGCAAAACCTGTCATGGACTTGATCATGAAACCCCCGAAATTGCTTGGGCGCACCTAATGCCAATGAACCCATCAGGGCAACCCCCGGCGATCCTCCGCCGGATTAACCAATGCGGTTAAAAACCCTCACATGTTTGAACAAAAAAGTGCATATTAAGACATCAATAATCAGTCTTAAGCGAAATTGAGTCCTGACGAAGCGGCCACGGAACTCTGTTTGTCTGGCCTCTCAGGACGTTCGCATCCGTTCCGGAGCCCGTTTGCTATGACAGATCAGAAAACAGCGCCCGTCGAAAACATCATCCATCTCCATGCGGATCGCACCGCGCGACCGCGTCAGGCCATTCGGCTGGTCGAGGCCTATTGGTCTGCCCTGTGCCAGGATGGGCGTGTTCCGTCGCGCGCACAGGTCTCGCCGCAGGGTCTGCGCGATGTGCTGGAATATGTCTTTATCCTGGAACGCATCGCGCCGGGTCTTGCGCGGTTTCGCATCGCGGGATCACATCTGAGGCAATTGACGGGGATGGAAGTCCGAGGCATGCCGTTTTCGTCCTTTTTCCGCACGCAGGCACGCAGCGATGTGAGCACGGCTCTGGAGGCGTGTTTCTCGGGCCCCTGCAAGATCGAAGCCAAGGTTCAGGCTCTGAGCCTGCAATCGCGCGCCCCGGATCTGTCCGGATCCTTGATCCTGCTTCCGATGCGCTGCGAAATGGGCCATATCAGCCGTGCGCTGGGTGCGCTTTCGATAACGGGCCCGGTTTTGTCAGATGCCTATCGGCTGGATATCGTCGAGCATAGCGCGGTGCCTGTCTGCTGTTGGGACGTTCAGGCCGATGACCGCCAGCGCGCACTGGCAGAGGCACAGGCACGGTTTTTCCCGGCACCCCGGCTGGAACTTGTCCATTCTCGCGATTGAGCGGTCACTCAAACATTGCGCGCAAGTCCACGCTGCTGTCTTGACCCAGGTTTGGCGCATCGCGTTCGATAAAGAGTTCGGCGGCCTCGCGACCGGCTTCCTTCAGACGTTTGAGAACAGGGGCGGTGGGAACAAGTTTCGTCGCCACCGACAGATCATTCATTAGCGCATCATCGGCGATCAGATGAACATGGATCCGCGCCATGCTGCCCGGCTTCAACTGGCCTGTGTCCAGCAAACGCTGAACAAAGGAAATCGCCCGCAATTCGCGAAACAGCGACGAGTTGAAGCTGATCTCGTTGATCCTGTTCTGGATTTGCTGCGGTGTGATGGGGCGTTTTTCACGCTCCAAAGGGTTGATGTTAACGATGACGATATCGGCAGGCAGACCTTTGCCAAACAGTGGGAACAGCGCGGGATTCCCCGTGTAACCGCCATCCCAATAGGCCTCCAGTCGCCCGGTCTTCGGATCTTCGATCTCGACCGCTTGAAACATGGTCGGCAGACAGGCCGATGCCAGGATCGCGTCGGTCGAGATATCTTCGCCGCTGAACACCCGGATCTTCCCGGTGCGCACGGATGTGGCACAAATGAACAGGCGCGGCCCCGCATCGGCGCAGACCCGATCGAAATTGAACTTGTCGACAATGGATTGCAGCGGGTTGCGGTAAAACGGCCCATAGCTGTAGGGCGAGACCATCCGCGACCAGGTATCCGCCAGAGAGAATGGCACTGAATACTCGATCGACTGCGCAATGACAGAGGGGTCGATCCCCTGCATCCATGCGGTCATGCGCGAATCTTCGACCGCACCGACCTGACCCCAGAGCCAGTCGAGGTTTTCACGCGCGCCCTCGCGCCCCCCTGCCAGCATGCCGGATTTCAAAGCGGCCCCGTTCAGCGCTCCGGCGGATGTGCCCGACATCCCTGCAATCTCGATGCTGTCTTCTTCCAGCAGGCGATCCAGCACGCCCCAAGTGAACGCGCCATGCGCTCCACCACCCTGCAAAGCAAGATTGATGCGACGGGCCGTCACGCGTCTTCCCATTTGCGCAGCAAGTCCGTCACCATGATCCCGTTGATGGTCATTCCCGCAAGGTTGGCATTGCTGATCGCAACATTGGTCAGGTTGGCGTGATCAATCACCGCCCCCACCATGCGGACGTTTTTCATCTCGATCTCGCTCAGGTTCACATCATGGAACCGTGCACCCGACAGATCGGTATCGTTGAACGCGGCGTTGCGCAGGGAAACATCCTGGAATTCGGCCTCATCCAGCCGCGCATCCCGCAGTCGCGCTCCGGGGAAGTCCTCATTCTGCACCAGATAATCGGGGTTTTGCTCGCTCATAACGCGGTCCATCCGCCATCGACGCTGATGGTTGTGCCGGTAATCTGTGCCGCGGCATCCGAGCACAAAAACACCGCGGTTCCCCCCAATTGTTCGACCGTCGCGAATTCCTTCGAGGGTTGCCGCTCGAGCATGACCTTTTCAATCACCTCATCGCGGCTCATGTCGTATTTTTTCATTGTATCGGGGATTTGGGCTTCGACCAGTGGGGTCAGCACATATCCCGGACAGATGGCATTGGCGGTGATGGGCTCGCGCGCGGTTTCCAGTGCCACGGTCTTCGTCATGCCCACGATACCATGCTTTGCCGCCACATAGGCCGCCTTGTAGGGCGATGCCGTCAAGCCATGGGCAGAGGCGATATTGACCACCCTGCCCCAGCCCGCCTTGCGCATCATCGGCAGGGCGGCAGCCGTGGTGTGAAACGCCGAATTGAGGTTGATGGCGATGATCGCGTCCCATTTGTCGATCGGAAATTCGTCAATCGGACAGACGTGTTGAATGCCTGCGTTGTTGATCAGGATATCACAGACCCCGGCCTGTTCGATCAGCGCGCGGCACGCGCTGCCGTTTGACATGTCGGCCTTGATATAGCGCGCGCCTACGCCTGTTTCATCCGCGATCTGCTTGGCCAGTGCGTGATCTTCATCCCGGTCGGTGAAGGAGTTCAGGACGATATCCGCACCTGCACGTGCCATTTCCCAAGCAATGCCCAGTCCAATCCCTGAGTTCGATCCCGTGATTACGGCGGTTTTTCCCTTGAGAGACATGAGATTTCCTTCCTGACTGCGTTCGGTGTCATCCTGCCATGCTGCAAGTGCAAAGAAAACAGCGCAGATTGGCAAATGCCGGTCAGACGCATAGAAACGCCGCCATGACCCGTCCCGGAACATACCGAACCGGGTGCCTTTGGCGGGCGATGTTTCCGGGCGCGCGGTCAAGCCATGCTCAAGGCCAACAGGAAGGGATGAACCATGCCGATTTTTGACGGCCACAATGATTTGCTGACCAAGCTGCTGAAATCGGGCGATACCGACAAGTTTGCAAGCGGTCTGACCGGCCATCTTGATCTGCCCAAGATGCAAAAGGGCGGCATGGTGGGGGGCTTTTTTGCGATCTGGGTTCCATCCAGAGGGGATCTGGCCAATCTCACGGCCCAGATGCGCCAAACCAGCTATGATCTGCCTTTGCCGCCTCGGATTGAGCTGGAGGAGGCCCAGGACATTGCCTTGGCCGAAGCTGCCGTTCTGGTCGCGCTTCAGGAGGCTGGCTGGTTGAGCATCTGCACCACAACGGACCAGATCCGCAGCTGCGTCTCCAAAGGTCAGATCGCTGCGATCCTTCATCTGGAGGGGTGTGAGCCGATTGATCCGGAATTCACCATGCTGGATCGTCTCTATGACATGGGCCTGCGTTCGCTGGGTCCGGTCTGGAGCCGCCCGACTCGTTTCGGGGCGGGCGTTCCGTTCCGCTTTCCGTCGGGCCCCGATACCGGCCCCGGCCTGACAGCGGATGGGTTCCGCCTGATCGAACACTGCAACGCGCGGGGTCTGGTGATTGACCTGTCCCACATCACCGAGGCGGGTTTCTGGGATGTGGCCAAGACCACCCAGGCACCGCTGGTGGCCACGCATTCCAACGCGCATGCGATCTGCCCGCACAGCCGCAACCTGACTGATGAGCAGTTGAAGGCGCTGGGAGAGTCAGGCGGCGTGGTCGGTTTGAATTTTGCCACTGCCATGCTCAGACCGGATGGGAAGATGCTGCCTGAGGTCGGGTTCGACATCATGCTGGCGCATCTGGATCACATGATGGCCAAAGCGGGCAGCGACAGCATCGCGATCGGCTCTGATTTTGATGGAGCGATTGTTCCTGCCTTGATCGGCAATGCATCTGGCCTGCCACATCTGGTGCGCGCGATGGAGCGGCACGGTTATGACGCGGTTCTGATCGAAAAGATCACCTTTGAAAACTGGATGCGCGTGCTGGACGCAACCTGGACCTGAGGAATACATGAGTTTCACCGCGGCGCTTCTTGTTCCGGGTGCTGGTGATCTCGGCAACGTGAGTGTTCATCCTTGCCACGCCATGTCGCCGTCAGCCGGCGTAACGGGCCGCCAAGTTTGCAATCACGATTGCTGTGACGGGCGGGCGATTCGAACCCTCTGGCGTCAAGATCTGGAAGGATACTGAGCACAGGCCGTGCGACCGGCCGAGTTGGGGATCAAGCAAAGCTATGTTGGAGATTGCCGAACCCGCAGCGCAAAAAAAACGCCCGCACGAAGCGGGCGTTGAGTTGTTGAGGCAGGTTTCATACAGGCAAGAAACCTATCGAGCAGTGACACCTGTATATGCAATTCCCGGTGCAGTTCCAAGCTAAAAGTTTGATAACCAACGACTCCCCGGTTACGGTCGGTGGTCAATAAAATATGATTAGAGCAGGATTGTTGCCGAAGTGACACCAGTTAATTTCCTTAAATCACTGCGTGCCGGACTGGCCGCGCTTGCGATCTGTACCTGCGCGCAAGCCCTGGCCGAGACCAAACATGGCATAGCTATGTATGGTGAGCCCGCGCTCCCACCGGATTTTGTGTCTTTGCCCTATGTCAACCCTGATGCCCCCAAAGGCGGCCGGATCGTTTTCGGCAACACCGGAGGGTTTGACAGCCTCAATCCGTTCGTGCCCAAAGGCACACCTCCCTGGCAGTTGAGGTTCTTGTCCTATGAGAGCCTGATGGGACGGTCTTGGGATGAACCGTTCACACTTTACGCGCTGCTGGCCGAATCGATTCGCACGGCCGAGGATCGCTCTTGGGTTGAATTCACCCTGAGGGAGGAGGCGCGTTTCTGGGATGGCACGCCCGTCACCGTCGAGGATGTGATCTGGTCCTATGAAACCCTCGGCACTGTTGGGCATCTGCGCTATCGCGGTTTGTGGACCAGTATCGAAAGCATCGAACAAACCGGCCCGCGCTCTGTGCGTCTCTCATTTTCCGAGGCGAACCGGGAACTGGCGCTGATCGCCGGGCTGCGCCCCATCCTCAAGAAGGCGCAATGGGATGGGGCCGACATCACGCAATCCGGATTGGAGGCCGTGCCCATCGGCACAGGGGCCTATGTCCCCGGTGATTTCGAAGCTGGCAGGTTTCTCGAACTCACGCGCAACCCTGACTATTGGGGTCGCGATCTGCCGTTGCGGCGAGGCACGCAAAACCTCGAGACGATCCGCATCGAGTTTTTCGGAGATCAGACCGTTCTCTTCGAGGCCTTCAAGGCCGGTGAGTTGACCGCGATCCGCGAGTTCAATGCCGAGAAATGGGCCACGGGGTACGATTTTCCCGCCGTTCAGGACGGGCGTGTGACACTGTCCGAGATCCCGCATCGCAAACCATCGGGCATGACAGGCTTTGTGATGAACACGCGCAAAGCTCCGTTTGATGACTGGCGCGTGCGCGCGGCGATGATTCATGCCTATAACTTTGAATTCATCAACGATGCGATGACGGGTGGCGTGCAGCCCCGGATTTCATCCTATTTCTCGAACTCGAGCCTTGCGATGCAGCCCGGACCAGCCACAGGCCGCGTCAGGGAGCTGTTGCTTCCTTTTGACGACAGCCTTCTTCCTGGTGCGCTTGAGGGGTATGTTCTGCCAAAGGGCGACGGCTCGGAGCGCAATCGACAAAACCTTCGCAAGGCGATGGATCTGCTGGAACAGGCCGGATGGGTGGTGCGTGACGGACAGTTGATCAACGACCGGGGTGAGCCATTTCGTTTCGAGATCCTGTTGCGCCAGGGCGCGGGCGATCTGCAGACCATGATAAACATCTATGCCAAGGCGCTTGAGCGTCTGGGAATGGAAATGCAGCTCTCGGTCGTTGATGATGCACAATACAATGAACGCCTCTCGTCGCTGGATTTTGACATGACGGATTTCCGGCGCGATCTGTCGCTGTCTCCGGGGAACGAGCAACGTCTTTATTGGGGATCACAAGGCGTGAATGTCGACGGCACGCGCAATCTGATGGGTGTCGCGTCAGAGGCAATCGATGCGATGATCACCCAGATGCTGAACGCGCAAGAGGCCCAAGAATTTACCGCCGCCACCCGCGCGCTGGACCGGGTGCTGACATCGGGACGCTATGTTATCCCGATCTGGCAATTTGATGTCGGACGCATCGCCCATGCATCGGATCTGAAGTTTCCCGAAACCCTGCCGATCTATGGCGACGGTGTGGAGTGGCTGCCCCATGTATGGTGGTCAGAGGCCCGCTAAAACACCCCATATTCAGCCCCGTTTCAATCGGGCGACCGGTTTGGCAAAACACCAATTGTCAACAAAACAAAGGGCCAAAATCGGTTGAGTCGCGCAACTGGGATACAACCTGCCCGTTTTTAGGCCGTTTTTCTGTGTCGCGGTCACATTTTTGTAACGAAGTGACTTGAATTGAGGCGCGCTTGTGCCATCTATCGGCGTGAGACAAACAAGAAACGGTAACTCATACAAAAAACAGCAGGGTCAGGTGCTCGCCACACCATGGGCCAGGTAGCCATAGGGAGACAGAACTATGACCTGGTCTGACTTGACTGAAAATTGGGGCCTTTGGTTTGCCCGAATGAAAAGGCGCTTTCCCAATCTCGACGATAGCGCGATGCCCTTTCTCAAAGCCGATCGACAGCGATTTGAAAGCTACCTGGCCGACAGGCATGACCTGACGATGGTCGAAGCCCGCGAAGAGCTGGATGATTTCCTGATGGTCGAGAACCTCGCACGTGAGGCATTTGACTATCGTTCCCGCGCCGAAGGCTAGACCAGCGATGTGACCCAGAGGATGTTCGCATCCTCGTCACTGACCGAAATCACGTTATGGCCCATCGTGGCGTCGTAATAGGCGCTATCGCCCCGACGCATGTCGATGGGTTCATAAAACTCGGTATACAGTCGCACGACCCCGGTCAGAACATATAGAAACTCTTCGCCGTCATGGCGCACCCAGCCGTCGAATTCATCGACGCTGCGCGCCCGGACGCGCGCGCGATACGGTAGCATCTGTTTCTTGGTCAGCGTGTCTGCAAGAAGCTCATGCTCGTAGGTTGCGGTCACATGGGCCGAACCTTCGCCGGATTTCGTGATCGCAATCCGCCCGTTCACTTTCTCAGCCTGCGGTGCCGTAAAAAGCTGAGGCACCGAGATTTCCAGACCCACCGCCAGTTTCTTGAGCGCTTCATAGGTCGGTGACATTTGCCCGTTTTCAATCTTGGACAGGGTCGATCGCGCGAGGCCGGCCTGATTGGCAGCCTGTTCCAATGTCCAACTGCGCGCTTTGCGCAACGCACGCACCCGTGCGCCCAGATCAAGCGGTTCAGCAAGCGCGTCTTCACCCGTGGCACGGGCAATCCGAATAAGGGAACGGGGGTCTTTTGTGCTCATGTGCTGTTGTATAAGTTGGTGGGCGTGGCCTTGCAACGCCGCGCGCGGGACGCTAGCGATTGAGCCATGTTATCCGTCTTCGATCAAGGCCCGCCGCCGCCCTGCCCTGCGCCCTTCAACATGGCCGCACATGTGCTGTCGCGTGCAGGCGATCACCCGGACAAGACCGCGCTGAGCGTGCTGGGCAGGACACAGGCGCGACACTGGAGTTATGCCGAGGTCGAAGCCGCCGTGCGCGGTATTGCAACCGGATTGCTGGACCGTGGCCTGACACCCGGCGACATTGTGCTTTTGCGTCTGGGAAACACGCCTGAGTTTCCGCTGGCCTATCTTGGTGCCATTGCTGCGGGGCTGGTTCCCGTACCCAGTTCAGCCCAACTGACCGAACTGGAAACCGCCGCCATCATCGCCGAACTGGTGCCTGCGCTGGTGCTGCATCAGCCGGGCGTGCCCTGCCCTGATCATCCCGCGCGGCTGGATGTCAGCGCGCTTGGCGCTATGCATCACTTGCCACCCGCGCCCTACCATATGGGCGATCCGAACCGTCCCGGATACATCGTCTATACGTCGGGGACGTCCGGCAAGCCTCGCGCTGTTCTGCATGCGCATCGCGCAATCTGGGCACGCCAGATGATGATGCAGGGCTGGTACGGTTTGACAGGCCAGGACCGCCTTTTGCATGCTGGGGCCTTCAACTGGACCTATACGCTGGGCACCGGAGTGATGGACCCATGGACAATGGGGGCCACTGCGCTGATCCCGGAACCGGGTACGGAACCGGCGGCACTCCCGGCGCTGTTGGCTTTCCACGAGGCAACGATTTTCGCAGCAGCTCCGGGTGTTTACAGAAAGATGTTGATGTCAGGAAATTCAATTGACTTTCCCAGACTGCGGCATGGTCTTGCCGCGGGCGAGAAACTGTCCCCGTCGCTGCGAAGCATGTGGGAGACAGCGACAGCCACTCCGGTGTTCGAGGCCTACGGGATGTCGGAATGCTCGACCTTCATCTCGGCTTGCCCTGACCATCCCGCGCGCGATGGGGCCTTGGGGCAGCCTCAACGGGGTCGGCGTATCGCCATTCTCGGGGATGCCGGCCCAGTGCCAAAAGGCACTCAGGGCGTGATCGCCGTGCATCGCGATGATCCGGGGTTGATGTTGGAATATCTCGGCGCGCCCGAGGAGACCCAGGCCCGCTTTCAGGGCGAATGGTTCCTGACCGGCGACCAGGGGGTCATGGCGGCAGATGACCAGATCCACTATCTGGGCCGCGCAGATGACATGATGAACGCAGGCGGCTACCGGGTCTCTCCGCTGGAGGTTGAACAGGCTCTTGCCCATTGCCCGGGCATCGAGGCCGTTGGAGTGACCGACATTCAGGTGAAAGATGATGTGCGCATCATCGCGGCCTTTTACACCGGATCGGCACCGATCCCGGTTGCCACATTGCAGGCATTTGCAGCCCGAACGCTGGCCCGTTACAAACAACCCCGAGAATACGTGTATCTGCAGGATCTGCCGACTGGCCCGAATGGCAAGCTGCTGCGACGCGCCTTGAAAACACTAGCTCCGGATGTGACCCATGGATGACGCCTCGACCATCAAGCTTGATATCATTTCGGATCCCATCTGCCCGTGGTGCTATATCGGCAAGACCCATCTGGACAAGGCGCTGAGCCAAGTGCCCGGCCATCCTTTCGTGATCGAATGGCATCCCTTTCAGTTGAACCCGGAGATGCCCGCCGAAGGTATGGATCGCCGCGCCTATCTTGAGGGCAAATTCGGTGGCAAGGAAGCTGCGGTGCGTGCCTATGCGCCCGTGGTGGATGCGGCCGAAAAAGCGGGGCTGAGCATCAACTTCGAGGCAATGAAGCGTACACCCAACACGATGGATGCGCATCGTTTGATCCATTGGGCCGGGATTGAAGGGCGCCAGACCGCTGCTGTTTCTGCGCTGTTCAAGGCCTATTTTGAAGAAGGTCGCGATATCGGCAGCCATGACACGCTGGCGGACATTGCCGATGGCATTGACATGGACGCCTCGGTGGTGCTGCGGCTTTTGCAATCAGACAGTGACCTTGAGGATATACGCGCGCGGGATGCTCACAGCCGTCAAATGGGCGTGAATTCGGTGCCCACCTTCATTGTCGCAGGCAAGCACGCGGTGCCGGGTGCGCAACCGCCCGAGTTGTGGATCAAGGTCATCGGGGAATTGATGGAGCAAATCAACGCATGATCCCCTACAAGGTCATCACGCTGGTTCTGAGCCTCGTGCTGATCGTGACGGTAGGCACGGTGTTCTTTCACTTTGTCGAAGGGTGGAACTGGCTGGATTCATATTTTTTCACCGTCATTACCCTGTCCACAGTCGGCTATGGCTCGCTTGTCCCGGTCACTGCCCTGGGCAAGATCGGGACAACTGTATTCATCTTTTTGGGGCTTGGCATTTTTGCCGTGGCGGTCCAGCAATTCGGCCTCTACGCCATGCGAAAACGCGAAGAACATACCGAATGGTTGGTCGGACGCCTTGATACCAAGAAGGATGCGGCCAATGAAGATACTGAACCTGTAAACAAAACCTGATCCTGGTGTCGAATCCGCCTTGTCGCCCGTGACACTTTCAGGTCAGTGTCGATGCATGAAACCAGCCATGTCGCGCATAGAATTCATCGCGCTGATCGCGATGATGTTTGCCGCGATCGCCTTTTCGATTGATGCGATGCTTCCTGCCCTGCCTGAAATCGGGCGGGAACTGAGCCCGCAGGCGCTCAACCAGGCGCAGCTGATCCTGACCTCCTTCGTGCTTGGCATTGGCATTGGTACATTCTTTACCGGTCCGCTTTCGGATGCATTCGGACGTCGCAACGTGATCGTTGCAGGCACCGCCTTGTATATCTTTGGTGCCGCCATCGCCTATTTCAGCACCTCGCTCGAGGTTGTGTTATTTGCCCGTGTTCTGCAGGGGCTTGGTGCGGCAGCACCCCGCATCGTCTCGTTGGCGGTTGTGCGTGACCTGTATTCGGGCCGCGAAATGGCGCGGATCGTTTCGGTCGCGATGATGATCTTCACGATTTTTCCGGCCTTCGCCCCATTGATCGGGGCCGGCATCATCGCACTGTCGGGATGGCGGTCGATCTTTCTGGCGTTCATCGTTTTCGCAATGATTTATGTAAGCTGGATGTGGCTTCGCTTGCCAGAGTCTCTGGCGGTGGAAAACCGTCGTCCGTTTCGCGGGCCGTTGCTCTGGTCTGCTATTCAGGAGATGTTCGCGCATCCTTCGGTGCGCCTGTCGATCTGTGTGCAATCTCTGTGCCTTGCGATCCTGTTTGCCATGCTGTCGATGGTTCAGCCGATCTACGA
The DNA here is from genome assembly GCF_049276915.1 of Aestuariivita sp. Classification (NCBI taxonomy): domain Bacteria; kingdom Pseudomonadati; phylum Pseudomonadota; class Alphaproteobacteria; order Rhodobacterales; family Paracoccaceae; genus Aestuariivita; species Aestuariivita sp. The sequence continues at coordinate 19,105 of NZ_JBASXK010000113.1, forward strand.
AGTCGTCTTTGAGCGCGCCGACAGCTTTCCTTATTGGTTCGGCGCGGTGGCCGTTGTCTCGGCCAGTGGAAGTTTTGTGAATGCAGCGCTTGTGGTGCGCATCGGCATGCGCCGGATGGTGGCCTGGTCGCTGGGTCTGCAGATCATCATGGCGGGGGTGATGATCCCGATCGGGGTGGCCGGGCTGGATACTGATGTGCTGTTTGCTCTGTTCGTCATTTGGCAAGCCTATGTGTTCTTCATGGCTGGCACGACGATGGGCAACCTGAATGCAATCGCGATGGAGCCGATGGGTCATATCGCGGGCATGGCCGCCTCGACGATTTCCGGCATTGCCACGATTGTGGCAGCCGCCATCGCGGCACCGATCGGACTGACCTTCAATGGCTCCCTTTTCCCCCTGACCTTTGGAATATTCTGCTTGTCTGCGCTGGCCTTTGTTCTGATGCTGGCCATGGCGCGTGTGGAAGAGCAACTGCCTGCCTGACATCATCAAGAGGGCCACATGGACGATTATTATGATCTGGGCAGCTATTCCTGCCCCATCAGCACGACAGTTCCCGAGGCACAGCTTTGGTTTGATCGCGGGTTGATCTGGACTTATGGCTATAATCATCAGGAAGCGGTCGAGTGTTTCCGCAAGGCGATCGCCGCAGATCCGGACTGTGCTATGGCATGGTGGGGCGTGGCTTATGCGTCAGGCCCGAATTATAATATGCCTTGGGAAGTGTTCGATGACCCCGGACGCGCGCGTGCGCTTGCCGCGTCATATGAGGCCACGCAGGAGGCTCTCCAGCGTCTGGGCGGCGTCAGCATTGCCGAGGCTGCGCTGATCCAGGCGCTGCCGGCGCGCTATCCTCAGGCCGACCTTGTCGAGGATATGCATCCCTGGAACCATGATTTCGCCAATGCGATGCGCGCGGCTTTTGCGAAAGCGCCTGATCATCTGGACCTGCGCACGATTTACGTCGAAGCGCTTTTGAACCTGACTCCATGGAAGATGTGGGATCTGGCGTCAGGCAAGCCCGCCGAGGGCTCGGCCACGATCGAAGCGAAACAGGTGCTTGAGCAGGCGATGGAGAGCCTGGCCGGGGCGATGGAACATCCCGGTCTTTTGCATCTTTATGTTCACCTGATGGAGATGTCGCCAACGCCCGAAAAGGCACTGAAAGCCGGAGATGTTCTGCGCACGCTGTGCCCTGATGCCGGCCATCTGGTGCATATGCCCACTCACATAGACGTGCTGTGTGGCCAGTATCACGATGTGGTCCACTGGAACCAGAAAGCAGTCGAGGCGGATCTCAAGTATTACGAACGTGAAGGCGCATTTTCGCTTTATACGGGGTACCGGCAGCACAACTATCATTTCATCATGTACGGCGCGATGTTCCTGGGTCAGATGCAGCCCGCGTTGGATGCCGTGCACGGCATGTTCGACACCACACCCGAAGCCATGTTGCGCATCCCCTCCCCGCCCATGGCAGATTACTTCGAAAGCTACCTTGCCATGGAGCCGCATATCCTGATGCGCTTTGGTCGCTGGGAGGATCTGATCGCGATGGAGCCGCCTGAAGATCAGGAGCTTTACGCCACACTGACCGCAAATACCCATTATGCACGCGCCGTCGCCTTTGCAGCCCTGGGGCGAATTGACGACGCAGAAGCCGAAGAGCAGGTTTTTCTTGCCGCCAAAGCCCGCGTGCCGACCACGCGATTGCTGCATAATAACACGGTTCAGGATCTGCTTGGCATTGCAGTCGAAATGCTGCGTGGAGAGATCGAGTATCGCAAAGGGAATTTCGATCTGGCTTTTGCTCATCTGCGCCGTTCGGTCGAAATCGACGATACGCTGCCCTATGACGAGCCCTGGGGCTGGATGCAGCCTGCGCGCCACGCGCTGGGGGCGCTTTTGTTCGAGCAAGGGCATGTTGATCAGGCAGAGGCGGTCTATCGCGAGGATCTGGGCCTGGGCGGACAGCTCAGCCGCGCAACGGTGCACCCTGACAACCTCTGGTCGTTGCGCGGGCTTCATGACTGCCTGAAAGCACGTGGTGAGAGTGTGGAGATCGTGCAGATCAGACAGCGTCTGGATATCGCGCTGGCGCGTGCGGATCGCGCTGTGGGGGCGTCGTGTTTTTGCGCCCAGGCCGCAATGATGGCCGCCGGATAACCGACATTTTCAGGCGCTGCCGCCGCGGTAGACGCCAATGGCATGTCCTGCGATTTCACAGCCAGCCCATGGCCTGTATCACACTTTCGACTTGGCTTTCTTGCGATGAGCAATGACCTTCTCGGCAAGGTCGCGGGCGATGGCAAAGGCCCCCTTGATCTTGTCATTGTCGCTTTTCCAGTCACGCCGCACGACGATCTTGTTGTCCTTGACCTTGGCCATGCCGCGCTGGTCATGCATGAACTCGACCAACCCCTCCGGGGTGGCGAACTTGTCGTTGTGAAACTGGATCGTCGCGCCCTTTGGCCCGCCATCCAGCTTGGCAATGCCCGCCCGTTTGCACATTGCCTTGATACGCACCACCAGCATCAACGTGTTCACTTCACGCGGCAGCGTCCCAAAGCGGTCGATCAACTCGGCCGCGAATCCCTCAAGTTCAACTTTGGTCGACAAGTTACTGAGACGCCTGTACAATCCCAGCCTGACGTCTAGATCTGGAACATAGGCCTCGGGGATCAGGACCGGCACGCCCAGATTGATTTGGGGGGCCCATTGGTCATCCGCTTCGCTCAGGCCCTCCATCTCTCCGGCTTTGATCTTGGCAATCGCCTCTTCCAGCATCGACTGATACAGCTCATATCCGACATCGCGCATCTGGCCCGATTGCTCTTCGCCCAGCAAGTTTCCCGCGCCCCTGATATCAAGGTCCTGCGAGGCCAGCGTAAAGCCGGCACCCAGCGTATCCAAAGACCCCAGAACGCGCAGTCGCTTCTCGGCTGCCGGTGTCAGTTTGGCGCGAGGTTTGGTTGTCAGATAGGCGTAAGCCCTTGTTTTGGAACGCCCCACGCGACCACGTATCTGATAGAGCTGCGCCAGACCGAAGACATCCGCACGATGCACGATCATGGTATTGGCAGTGGGAATATCCAAGCCGGATTCCACGATGGTCGTGGCCAGAAGCACATCATATTTGCCATCGTAAAAGGCGTTCATGCGGTCATCCAGCTCTCCCGCGGCCATTTGGCCATGGGCGACCACAACGCTGATTTCGGGGACCTGTTCGCGCAGGAATTCCTCGATCTCGGGCAAGTCCGAGATGCGCGGAACCACGTAAAAACTCTGCCCGCCGCGATAATGCTCCCGCAGGAGCGCTTCGCGGATCGTGATGGCATCAAACGGGCTGACATAGGTGCGGATGGCCAGGCGATCGACCGGTGGCGTGCCGATGATCGACAGATCCCGCACGCCCGTCAGTGACAGTTGCAAGGTGCGCGGTATCGGCGTGGCGGTCAGGGTCAGCACGTGGATATCCGAGCGCAGCTGTTTCAGGCGCTCTTTATGTGCGACGCCGAAATGCTGTTCCTCGTCGATGATCAGCAATCCAAGCGTCTTGAAGGTCGTGCCTTTCGCCAGAAGCGCGTGGGTTCCGATGACGATATCCAGCGTGCCATCGGCCATTTCCTTGCGCGTCAATGCGGCGTCCTTGGCGGTGACAAAGCGGCTCAGCTGGCGCACACGCACAGGAAAGCCGCGGAACCGTTCCGCAAAGCTGGCATAGTGCTGACGGGCCAGCAGCGTGGTTGGCGCGATCACGGCGACCTGTGTGCCCGACATGGCCGCGACAAAGGCGGCGCGCATGGCCACTTCGGTCTTGCCAAAGCCAACATCACCGCAGATCAGGCGATCCATCGGCTGCCCCGAGCCCATGTCATCCAGGACATCGCCAATGGCGCGCAGCTGGTCTTCGGTTTCCTCATAGGGAAAGCGGGCGGAAAACGCTTCCCATGCGTGGTGTTCCGGCTCCATCACCGGAGCGCTGCGCAAGGCGCGTTCGGCGGCAATGCGGATGAGCCGGTCAGCCATCTCGCGAATGCGTTCCTTCAGGCGGGCCTTCTTGGCCTGCCAGGCCCCGCCGCCCAGCCTGTCCAGAAGGCCGTCTTCGTGGCCGAATTTCGACAGCAGTTCGATGTTCTCGACCGGAAGATACAGCTTGGATTGCTCGGCATATTCCAGCAGCAGGCATTCATGCGCCGCGCCTGCAGCGGTGACCACCTCCATGCCCTGATAGCGGCCAACACCATGATCAACATGCACAACCAGATCGCCGGAGCTCAGCGATTGGGTTTCGGTCAGGAAGTTTTCAGCCTTGCGGCGTTTCCTGGGCGCGCGGATCAGGCGATCACCCAAAACGTCCTGTTCGCTGATGACGGTCAGCTCTTTGGTTTCAAACCCGTGTTCCAAGGCCCAGACGGCCAGATGAAGGCCGCGTTTGCCGATGCGCGTTCCGTTCGGTATGGGGATGACTTCGGCAAGGCCCTCGTCTTCAATCAAGCCGGTCAGGCGTTCGCGCGCCCCTTGCGAGTAACTGGCGATGACCACTGGGCCCTTGTCGCTGCGTGCCCTGATGTGATCGGCCAATGCACCGAACAGGCTCAGGCTTTCCTGTTGGCGTTCGGGCGCAAAGTTACGCCCTATGCGGCCGCCGGCGTCAATCACACCGGGACCGCTAGCCTGCCGCAGGGCCGAGAACTGCAACACCCGTCTGTCACCGACGGCCATCTGCCAGGCAGTATCATTCAGATAAAGCAGATCGGGCGGAGCAGGCTTATACACCGTATCCAGTCTGGATTTGTTCTCCAGCGCATGTTTGCGGGTTTCATATTGATCTGCGACGCTGTCCCAGCGCGCTATGCGCGTGGGATCAAGCTGATCATCCAGCGTCACCGTCGCCTTG
>NZ_JBASXK010000114.1:0-4906 GCF_049276915.1 Aestuariivita sp.
CCTCTGGGGTGTTTGAGCCGACATTCCCCGAATGGATGCCATCTTCTGCATCCTGTCGTTGTTTCGCGCCCCAATCAAGCGAGCTTGACATGCCTTCGCGTGATGCGGGCATCCGACACGGGACCGCTGTTCTTGGGCTTGGAGGCCTGTTGCCGCTTACTTTACAACCCTGTTCGCAGATGCGATTCACATAGGCATGAAAGAAAACCATGCAGTGGCGCTGGGCTTGGCAGTTGCGGGACTGTTCCTCTCTGCCGTGCCTTGCATGGCGCAATCCTCGCTGACAGAAGAGACACTTGAAGCAATTCCGACCGCAGAGGTACCCGACGTAGGCTTTCGCAACGGGTCTTTTCTTGCGGTGCCTATTCCCTTCAGCAATCCCACGATCGGAAGCGGTGTCGCTGGCGGCGCGGCCTGGCTTTACACGACAGACCCGGAGTCAAACACCTCATCGATCGGTTTCGGAGGGTTCCGGACGGACAATGGCAGCGAGGGTTTCGCTTTCGGCGCAGACCTGAACCTGAACGCGAACAGGTACAAGCTTTCCGTGCTGGCTGGGAGCTTGGACCTGAAATACGACTTCACCGCAGGGGGTCTCGACCTTCCGCTCGAGCAGTCCGGTGATCTCTACAAGATCGATCTTTCTTATGGCTTGACCAAGGAGTTTTCGATTGGATTTGGACTGCAGTACGCCAAAACCGCGATATCAACGAACTTTGGTGGCGTGCTGCCACCCGAAGTATCGACTGCACTCAATCTTGACGTGTTCAAATACGGGCTTATCGCGGAATGGGATCGTCGGGACTCCGATCTCTATCCCACGACTGGCTCGCTTGTCACACTGGATGCGTTTCGCGGTGAGGTCACTGGAGGGCGCGGTCAGGACTATGCAAAGGCTGTGCTGCAGGGATCATATTTTCAACCGGGATTGGGTCCCGGGAGTGTTCTGGCGGTTTCCGGAACCCTTTGCCGGGCGTCCGAAAAGGCACCTTTCTTTGACGCCTGTTCGATTGGCTTGACGGATGGTTTGCGCGGTTTCTCGGTGACTGAGTACTTAGGCAGCAGCCTCGTGTCTGCGCAGGCAGAATACCGTGGACGTATCGGCAACAGCCGCTGGGGCTATGTAGCCTTTGGCGGAGCTGGCCGGGTCAACGAAATCGTTTCGTCTTTGTCCGGCACCCACGCGGCGGCTGGCGTTGGCATTCGCTACAGATTGTCGAAATCACTGCCGGTGGATTTTTCGTTTGATGCAACCACCAACAACGATGGTGAGCAGCTCTACTATGTCTTTGTCGGGCAGTCCTTCTGAGGGCGCGTGCATCATGGCGGAAATTTCAGCTTGCTACTTTTTTACTTGCGGCTCTTTCGATCTAGTTGGGTGATCGCGGGGGCTGGCACACAATCGGCATCATCGGATGGGCAAGGCCCAAGTGGCATAGGATTGCGCAAGTCAGCCCGGCGCGCACTGAGAACTCGAGGAAAGGCCAAGAAGAATGACGCGAGACCCTCGGTATGATGTCCTGTTTGAACCGGTCAAAATCGGACCGGTCACAACCAAAAACCGATTCTACCAGGTTCCGCACTGCAACGGGATGGGGCGTCTTCATCCGGATGGCATGATCGCCATGCGAGACGTCAAAGCCCAGGGCGGCTGGGGTATCGTGTCAACCGAGCAATGCGACTTTCATCCGACAGGCGATGTGACGCCATTCAGCGAGACGCGTCTTTGGGGGGACATGGATATCCCGTATCTGGCAGGTATGTGCGACGCGGTTCACAGGCAAGGCAGTCTTGCCGCGATCGAACTGGTTCACAACGGGCAGGACTCGGGCAACATCTACAGCCGGGAAGTCCCGATTGGCCCTGCGCATCGACCTGTGACCTGGCGCAATCACCCGGTGCAGGCGCGCGCCATGAGCCTGCAGGACATCCGTGAATTCAGGCGCTGGCACCGCGAGGGGGCCTTGCGGGCGCGCGACGCGGGGTTTGACCTTGTTGTCGTTTATGCCGGCCATGACGGAACGATGCCGGCCCATTTTCTGGCGCGACGGCACAACGATCGGACAGATGAGTATGGCGGCTCGCTGGAAAACCGTCTGCGTCTTTATCGTGAACTTCTGGAAGACACGCTTGAAGCGGTTGGCGACACCATGGGCGTGATCGCGCGCTTTGCCGTGGACGAGATGATCGGGGACGCAGGCCTTGAAGCGGGCAGCGAAGGGCGGGATGCGATCGAGATGCTGGCTGAACTGCCGGATATGTGGGACGTCAACGTCAGCGACTGGAGCAACGACTCCATGACTTCGCGCTTTGCGCAGGAAGGATATCAGGAGGACTACATTTCCTTCGTCAAGCAGGTCACCACGAAACCCGTGGCCGCCGTAGGGCGATATACGTCCCCGGACGCCATGGTCTCGGCAATCCGTCGCGGCATCGTGGATCTGATCGGCGCAGCCCGGCCCTCCATTGCTGACCCGTTCCTGCCGCGCAAGATCGAAGAAGGCAGGCTGGAAGACATTCGCGAGTGCATCGGATGCAACATCTGTGCCGCATGGAACAACCTGTCGGCCCCAAGCCGTTGCACGCAAAATCCGACATTCAGCGAAGAATGGCGCAAGAATTGGCATCCCGAGCAGATCGCGCATAAGGGGTCGGATGCGCATGTTTTGGTTGTCGGGGCCGGACCCGCGGGGCTTGAGGCGGCACATGCTTTGGGCAAGCGAGGCTACACCGTGACCCTTGCCGAAGCGCGCCGCGAGCTTGGTGGCCGTGTCACCCGGGAAAGCGCTTTGCCGAATTTGAATGCGTGGGCGCGGGTGCGCGATTATCGCATGGGGCAGATCGTCAATCTGGCGAATGTAAGCACATATCTGGAGAGCGAACTGAGTGCGTCGGACGTTCTTGAACTGGCTCCGGATCACGTGGCGCTGGCTACAGGGTCTCATTGGCGCCGGGATGGCATCGGGCGCAGCTTGCGCAGCGCCCTTGCGGGCGCAGATCGCGACACGTCGTTTTGCCCCGATGATATCATGGACGGCAGACGCCCGCCGAAAGGCAGCGTCGTCATCTTTGATGACGATCACTATTACATGGGGAGCGTGATGGCCGAGTTGCTGGCTGGCGAGGGCTATGGCGTGACACTGGTCACGCCCGGCCTTTGCGTGGCGCAATGGACCGAGTTCACATTGGAACAGGGTCATATCGAACGCCGGCTTGTGAAGCTTGGTGTCGAGATTCTGGCGCGTCACTCTGTGGTCTCGATCGACGCGGGAAACATCACGATCCAAAACCTGTTGACCGGTGATCTGTCACAGCGCCCCGGTGCGCTGGTCCCGGTGACCATGCGCTTGCCGAATGACAGCCTCTATCACGCGCTTATGGCTGATGCGCAGGCTGTCGAAGCGACGGGAATTCAGTCGGTCAAACGGATCGGAGATTGTTTTGGCCCGGCAACCATCGCCGCGGCTGTGTATGAAGGGCATCGCTATGCGCGAGAGCTGGATGCGCAAAATGCCTTTGGCAATGTGCCGTTCAAGACTGTCAAATACGACCTCGAACTTGGCGGTGGTCGCTGAGGCGCAGATTTGCGCGATGCCCCGGAAGGCTCTGGCGTCAGGCGCGTGCAGTTGCCTGACCGGGTGTGCGATTGCCAAACCGTCGGGATTTTTGGCAAGGAGATGTTAAGGTTCCATCCAGGATCGGACCATTCACAAAAGGAAACAGCGCATGAAGACCGGAATGTTCAGACTTGACCCCGATCCGCAGGGAATGATGGCGTCGCAGTTCACGAAACAGGACAGTTTCACAACCAGCGACAGGCATGAAGTCAACCTTTCTGCCTATGTGGCAGAGGATGAATCCCTGTTGTCCGGCGTTTGGGAATGTGCCCCCTCGCGAGAGGAATACCCAGATGGCTATCCCGTTCACGAGATGATGCATTTTGTTTCCGGCTCGGTCACGCTGACGCATCCCGACGGCACGTCCGAAACCTTTGTTGCTGGAGATACGTTTTTCATTCCCAAGGGGCGGCCCTGCACATGGGAAAACACCGAAACACTGCGAAAGTTCTACATGATCGCGACCTGATGGCGGCCGAGGGCGCGATCCGCCCGGCACCTGCACCCGTCTCGGAGCGATTACCTGACAACCACAGATGGTGGCCTGCACTCCGTCTGTGATGAGAGACAAAGCCCGTTCGGCTGTCCCTCTCAAGCGTAGATCCGTGATCATCCAGCCTCGAAAACATCATTAAGGTTTTCGGCCGATCACGGGCGCTTGGATGAAACGTGTATGACTCGTGATTTCAATTCATTGGTTTTTGAGGATGCCGCAATTTAGGCCTGATGTACGCAAAGGACGTCACCAAAGACGCTCCAAGCGGTTCTACACAGGGTGGGTATCGACGGCGTGTGCACGACGGCCCAAAACAACGCAACTGAGAAGGAATTCCTTTTATGAATAAACTTTTTGGCGGCTTTGCCGCAGCTGTTCTCACAACCTTCGTTTCGTTCGGCTCGGCACATGCCGCCGAAGAGTTCTTCATTGCCGACGCGGCCAAGAACATTGCCATCAATGGCTACGATCCCGTTGCCTATCACAAGGCCGGTGCGCCGACGAAGGGCCTTGCGGAGTTCAAATATGAGCATGACGATGTCGTCTGGAAGTTTTCATCAGCCGAGAACAAGGCAGCTTTCAAGGCCGATCCTGCCAAGTTCGCGCCAGCCTATGGCGGCTGGTGCGCCACCGGAACAAGCAAGGGCAAGAAGATTGCAACCCAGCCCCATCTGTTCGAAATCGTTGATGGTCAACTGTATCTGAACTCATCCGTCGGCGCACACCGTGTGTTCCTGGAAGACAAGAAGGCCACCATCAGCACGGCTGACACGAATTGGACCGATATCAAAAG
>NZ_JBASXK010000115.1:0-4367 GCF_049276915.1 Aestuariivita sp.
GTCTATAAGCGCGGCTTCATTGGTGTTGGTGGACCTTGCAAGAGGATCCCTGTCGCTCTGGCAAAATCCGGAGAGAGGACAACGCCCTTCGAAACCTGAACGAAGGAGATCAGCCGTGACAAAACGCACGTCTGCCAAGTACAAAATCGATCGCCGCATGGGCGAGAACATCTGGGGCCGCCCCAAATCCCCCGTCAACCGTCGTGAATATGGCCCCGGCCAGCACGGGCAGCGCCGCAAGGGCAAGCTGAGCGATTTCGGCATTCAGCTGCGCGCCAAGCAAAAGCTCAAAGGCTATTATGGCGACCTGACGGAAAAGCAGTTCCGCCGCATCTATGCCGAAGCCGAGCGGGTCAAAGGTGACACCGGTGAAAATCTCATTGGTCTGCTGGAGCGTCGCCTGGACGCGCTGGTGTATCGTGCGAAATTCGTACCGACCGTTTTTGCCGCCCGCCAGTTCGTGAACCACGGCCATGTGCGTGTGAACGGCAAGAAGGTCAACATCCCCTCCTACCGTGTGAAGGAAGGTGATGTGATCGAGGTGCGTGACCGTTCCAAGCAGATGGCGATGGTTCTGGAAGCCGCGCAACTGCCCGAGCGCGACGTGCCTGATTACCTGGATGTCGATCACTCAAAAATGACCGCAACTTTCGTGCGCACGCCAAGCCTGGGCGACGTGCCTTATCCTGTGATCATGGAACCCAACCTGGTTGTGGAATTCTACGCCAAGAACTGATCCGGTTTTTGGCGACAGATCAAAGCCCCGCTGCCTCAGCGGGGCTTTTTCTTTGCGCTAGGCCCGTGTGAGCAAAACACGTGCCCCAAACCCGGATTGCCCCACCGAGAAAGGAAACCCGTGCAGCGCCGTATCAGGCAGAGCGGCGGCACTATCGGTGAGGATATTGAAACCCGGCCAGCCATCGCGCGTCCAGACAGCACCGGTTGGCATGCGTTTGGTGACCTTGGCGCGCGCGGCAAAGGTGCCGCGTGTGTTGGACAGGGTGATGGCATCACCATCCGAGATCCCGCGTGTCTCGGCATCCTGTGGTGCGATCCAGATCTGAGGCTCGCTCTCACGCGCTGCCAATGACGGCAGGGCGCGGGCATGGTCATAGAATGAATGGAAATGGGCAAAGGTCCGGCCCTGGGTCAGGATCAGTTCCTCGGGATCCGGCAGGTCGGGATCCGGGGCATGCGGCAGGGCCGGCAGACCCATGTCTGCGGCCTTTTGCGACAGGAACTCGATCTTGCCCGAGGGCGTGTCGAAAGCCAGCGTGGGATAGGCGATATGGCTGATCTTGAGCGCGGCACGCCCGCCGGACGCTCGGAGCGCCGCAACACTGGCATGGCCCGTGGCAGGGTGATCCAGCACAGCATCGATGGCCGCGATCTGATCTGGCCAGGGATAGACGTCCTCCACATTCAACCGGTGCGCCAAGCCCTTGTACAGCTCATAGAGCGGGCGCGCCTGACCTGCGGGTTCAAGCGCCTGTTCTGACAGGTAGACATGGGTATTGGTGGCCTTTGCGCCGATCTCTTCCAGCCAGATCGTGCCGGGCAGGACGATGTCGGCAACCTCGCGGATGGTTTGGTTGGCAAAGATATCATAGCTCACGAACAGCTCCAGCCGCTCCAGCGCCGCCCTCACGCGCTCGGTGTCCGGAAAGGAGGACAGGAAATTCGAGCCCAGCGACATCAGCACCTTGATCCGCCCGTCCTCGATCGCCTCGATGATCGCTTCCATCTGGTTGGGGATATAGCGGCCCGGCAACCGCCTGTCGGCCGCCGAGATATCGCCAAACCCCGCACCATGGCTGCGCGCGCCATGGCGCGGGCCGATGCCTGCACCCGCCAGCCCGAAATTGCCCGTCAGCCCCGGCAGGCACGAGATCGCGCGGGCGGCTGTCCAACTGTTGTCGCCCTTGTGCAAAGATGACCCGCCAATCACCAGCATGGCTGGTTTGCTGGCGGCATAATCGCGCGCCAGATCGACGATACGCCCGGCCTCGACACCGGTACGGCTGGCGGCCCATTGCGGGGTCATATGCGCGACATGATCTCTGAGCGCCTCAAAGCCCACCGTATGCTGTTGCACGAAGGCGTCATCCTGAAGGCCTTCGCTGATGATCACCTGCATCATCGCCAGCGCCAGAGCGGCGTCACTGCCCGGGCGCACCAGAATGACCTCATGAGCCAGCGCGCTGAGTTCGGTGCGGCGCACATCGATCACGACAATCCGCGCGCCGCGCCGCTTGGCGGCTTCGACATGTTTGATCGTATTGGCCTGGCTGACGGTGTTTGCGCCCCAAAGAATGATCATTTGGGAATGCGCGCCCATATCCTCTTTCGTGGAGGTTTCGAGCGCCCCTGTCAGCCCAAGACCAAAACCGCCCAGCCCCCAGCAGATCATTGCGGGGTTCCAGTACTGGCAGCCATAGAGATTTGCGAACCGCTCAAGCTGGGCGCGCTTAACGCCAAAGCCGTAATCATTGGCCACATTGCCGTGTCCGGGCCAGATGCCCACGGCCTCGCGCCCGACCGCCTGCATCCTGTCTGCGATCCGGTCCAGCGCCCTGTCCCAATCGGTATCCTGCCAATCGGGCGATCCGCGCGTGCTGCGCGTCTGTGGCACCAGAAGCCGGCGAGGGTTTGCGACAATTTCATGGGCCGCGTTGCCGCGCATGCACAAGAAGCCCTGACTGTCCGGATTATCAGGATCGCCGATGATCGTGACGTCCCGAGGCCCGTTTACCGTCACCGTCATGCCGCACAGCGTTGGGTGGCAATTCATGGGACACATGGTCTTGACGGTGTGCAGCTTGGACATCTGCGCTCCTTCGGTTGAGGTGTGGTTTACCATACGCAACCCAGACAGCACATCAAACGCGGATTGCGTCAGTCCGAAAACAGATGATGGGAGCCCGCAATCTCCATCGCGCGATCCGGCGATACATCAAGAAACTCGACCAGCTTTTCGGCGTTTTCCTCGGGGCTCGCGTTTTCGCGCATACGCAGATGCATCGGGAAATTCGCATCCCGCATCCGGTCGCTTTCATAGGTCATGTCATTGCGGATCGTAGGCAGAAGCCGCTGCAGTGTGGCCTGGCTGGTCTGTTCCCCGGCAAGGCCAACCCGCATGGCGTGGCCGATCAGATACTCGTCGGTAAAATCACAAACCACCTCAAGCATCTTGGTGCGCGACCGGTCCGAATAGAAATCATGCATCAGATCGAGGTTCGACGGATCCATGCACACGATCAGCCGGTCGGTTTCATAGTAATCAAACAGCATACGCATCAAGGCGCGTCGATGCCGCGTGCGCTTCCAGAGTGAGCTTTCGATGCCGCCGAGATCGGGAACCTCGGTATCTTCCTCGTTAAAGATATAGTCGATGGCTGGCACGTTGGTGACCTGACGGATCCTCTCCAGCAGGCGTTTGGCAACATGCCACTTCTTGCAGACGACGATCATCAATTCACGCTCACGGCCAAGCGTGCTTTCGGTTTCCCAAAAACGCATGGCAAAGCGGCGACCGATCCGCCCGCGACCGGTGAGGAACTTGTGCAGGCTGCGCCCTTCGTTGGATATCTGGAAACGCATGTCCGTGGCGGCATAAAGCTGCCCCAGGCGCCGTTTCAGATCTGTCGCCTCGGGGCTGATCTTGAAGTGGTCCGGCAAATTCGGACAGCGTGCTAAGATGTATCCAACCCGATTGAATGGATACAAGAATGACAAAGCGACGGAATTTTTCAGACAAGTTTAAAGCGACTGTGGCCCTTGAAGCATTGCGCGGTGACAAGACGGTGCAGGAGATTGCATCGAAGCGCCAGCTGCACCCTACGCAGGTGAGCACGTGGAAACGGCAGGCGATTGATGGCATGGTCAACGTTTTCTCGGACAAGGTCAAAAAGGCTGAGAACAAAGACGGCGAAATCAAAGAGCTTCATGCCAAGATTGGTCAGCTGGCGGTGGAAAATGATTTTTTGTCACAAGGGCTGAAGCGATGAGCCTGTCTGAACGCCGCGAGATGATCCGCAAGGACAACACCGACCTTAGCCTGACGCGCCAGTGTAAGCTGCTCAAGATCAGCCGTTCCTCAATCTATTACACGCCTGTTGGCTTTGATCAGGCGACGATTGATCTGATGCATGAGATTGACCGGATATTTACGAAGTATCCGTTCTTCGGCAGCCGCCAGATCGCGGCGTATCTGCCCCAATCAGGGTTCTCGGCAGGACGGCATCGCGTGCGTCGCCTGATGGGCATCATGGGGCTGCAGGCCATCTACAAAGGGCCGAACACCAGCAAGAAGCACCCGCAGCATAAGATCTGGCCATACTTATTGAGAAAGCTGTCGATTACGCGGC
>NZ_JBASXK010000116.1:0-15839 GCF_049276915.1 Aestuariivita sp.
ACTTTGGATCGCAGAAAATTTCTGCGTGGCACTGCCCTTGCCGGTGCCGCAACACTGGCAACGCCAGCTCTTGCACAAAACAGCGGAACAACACTCAAGATGCAGGCAGCCTGGGGCGGCGGCATCTTCCTTGAGAACGCACAATCCTTCGCGGCACGTGTCAACGAAATGTCCGGTGGTTCGCTGACCATTGAAGTGCTTTCGGTCGACGCGGTTGTGAAAACCAGCCAGATGCAAGACGCGGTGCACCGCGGCGTTCTGGATGCTGCGCACTATGTGTCTGCCTATTGGTATGGCAAATCCAAAGCGGCATCGCTGTTTGGCACCGGCCCTTGCTTTGGCTGGTCGAGCCAGGAAATGCTGGGCTGGATCTATGCCGGCGGCGGACAGGAACTGTTTGACGAGCTGATGGCGTCACTGCGTCTGAACGTTGTGTCCTTCTTCAACTCGCCGATGCCTGCACAGCCACTTGGCTGGTTCAACCAGCACATCACGGATGCGGCGCAAATGAACGGCCTGAAATACCGGACCGTTGGTCTGGCTGCGGACGTTCTGCTGGAAATGGGCATGTCCGTTGTTCAGTTGCCCGGCGGTGAAATCCAGCCGGCGATGAAATCCGGTCTGATCGACGCGGCCGAGTTCAACAACCCGACCTCTGACCGTGACTTTGGTATGCAGGACGTGTCCAAGCATTACCACCTGGCATCGTTCCACCAGAGCCAGGAGTGCTTTGAGGTTACGTTCAACAAGGACAAGTTCAACGCGTTGTCGCCCGAGCATCAGGCGATCATCCGCAATGCTTCCATGGCCGAGAACTCGGGTTTCTATTGGAACAACACCAAGCGTTATTCCGATGACCTGATCAAGCTGCAGGAACAGGACGGCGTGAACGTCTACCGCACACCGGATTCGGTCATGGCGGCCCAGCTTGCTGCCTGGGATGTGGTTGCCAACCGCATTGCGGGCGAGGACCCCTTCTTTGCCAAGGTCATGGAGTCCCAAAAGACCTATGCCAAGGAAGTCATGGGTTACCTCAACCTGAACCAGCCTGATTACCGTTTGGCCTACAACCACTATTTCGGTTGATCTGAACGCATGCACAGAAAGGTCCGGGTGCCTGCATGGCATCCGGACTTTCGCCGCTTTGGGGGGATTGCGCCTGCAGTCTCGTAGCTCTGTTAAAGGGAAACAGACACATGAAACTCGTTCATGCCATTGAAGGGTTGAGTCTTTGGGTCGGTCGGGCCTTTGGCTGGTGTATTCTCATTCTGACACTGTCGGTCTGTTATGAGGTCTTTGTACGATACGTGCTGAACGCACCCACGGTCTGGGCGTTTGACATGATGATCCAGATGTATGGCGCGCTTTTCCTGATGTGCGGTGCCTATGCGCTGGCGCAGGACACGCATGTGCGCGCCGACGTGGTATACCGGTTGTTTCCCGTCAAGGTGCAGGCAGGCCTCGATTTTCTGCTGTATTTCCTGTTCTTCTTCCCGGGCATTGCGGCCATGGTCTATTATGGCTACGAAATCGCCTCTGATAGCTGGCGCTGGAAAGAGGTCAGCTTCAACAGCCCTGCCAGCATCCAGGTCTATTTCTTCAAATCCCTGATCCCTCTGGCGGGCGGGCTTTTGATGATCCAGGGCTTTGCCGAATTGATCCGCTGCGTCATGGCAATGCGGTCCGGTGAATGGCCCGAGCGGCTGGTCGATGTGAAAGAGACCGAAGATCTGCTGACGGACGCAGATTTGGATACGATCCGCTCCATCATTCCAGCCAAAAAGTAAGCCTCTCGGCGATTCAAGAAAGATCACATCATGACTAATCCAGAAGTCGCCCTTCTCATGCTGGGGCTGTTCATTGTCCTGGTTCTGCTGGGATTTCCGATTGCCTTTACCCTGCTGGCGATGGGTGTCGCCTTTGGCTACTACGCGTATCACCAAGGTCACCCGATCGAGACCTTCACCGATATCTTCGACAACAACATCTTCTATCTGCTGAACCAGAACACCTATTCGGTGATGGAGAATCCGACCCTTGTCGCGATCCCGCTGTTTCTGTTCATGGGATATGTGGTCGAACGCGCCAATATCGTCGATAAGCTGTTCTTTTCGCTTTATATGGCTGCGCGCAACTTGCCGGGCAGCCTTGCGATCGCCGCCCTTGCGACTTGTGCGGTGTTTTCCACGGCCTCGGGTATCGTGGGTGCCGTTGTCACGCTGATGGGGCTGCTGGCCTTCCCGGCGATGGCCAATGCGAATTACAACAAGAGCTTCGCGGCCGGTGTGATCTGCGCGGGCGGTACATTGGGTATTCTGATCCCGCCCTCGATCATGCTGATCGTCTATTCGGCCATCGCGGACCTGTCGCCTTTGCGGCTTTATGCGGCGGCGGTCTTTCCGGGCATTCTGCTGGCGGGGCTCTACATCGTATATGTGATCGTGCGCGTCTGGTTCAATCCGGCGCTGGCACCGAAACCGACGATGGAAGATGTTCCGCCTCCGCGCGAAATCTACTGGAACCTGCTGGTGAGCTTTGTGCCGCTGACGGTGCTGATCGCGCTGGTGCTGGGCTCTATTCTTGGCGGTCTGGCAACTCCGGCCGAAGCTGCTGCCATGGGGGCCATGGGCGGTATGGTTCTGGCGGTCATGTACCGGTCGATGACCTGGACCAAGCTGAAGGAAAGCGTCTTTCTGACGGCCAAGGCCACGGCCATGGTCTGCTGGCTCTTTGTGGGCTCATGGACCTTTGCCTCGGTCTTTTCCTATCTCGGTGGGCATGACATCATTGCCGACTGGGTCGGCACCATGGATCTCGAGCCCTGGCAGTTCCTGGTTCTGGCACAGGTGATCATCTTCCTGCTGGGCTGGCCTCTGGAATGGTCTGAAATCCTGATCATCTTTGTACCGATCTTCCTGCCGCTTCTGGAAGTGTTCGGCGTGAACCCGTATTTCTTTGCGATGCTGGTTGCGTTGAACCTGCAGACCTCGTTCCTGACGCCGCCTATGGCCATGTCGGCCTATTACCTAAAAGGGGTGCTCAAGAAACAGATCGAGCTGATGGAGATTTTCCGGGGTATCATGCCCTATCTGGGGATCGTGATTTTCACCATGGTTCTGATGTATCAGTTCCCGGGCATCGCTTTGTGGTTCCCTGACTATCTCTTTGGCGAGTACATTCCGTGATGAGTGACGCATATAAACTGACAGCGACCGAGGCAGTGCAGGCCATTGCCTCGGGTCGCCTGAGTTCTGTTGATCTTGTCAAATCCTGCCTTGCGCGGATCGAAGAGACCGACGGGACCGTCAAGGCATGGGCCTATATCGATCCCGAGCTGGCCCTGGCGCAGGCCGCAGAATGCGATCGCATCCGCAAGGCCGGGATGGCGATCGGCCCCCTGCACGGGATACCCGTCGGTCTGAAAGACATCATCGATACGGTGGATATGCCGACGCAACGCGGAACCGCGATTTTCGCGGGACGGCAATCGGGGGCGGATGCGCGCCTGGTCGAGCATCTGCGCGAAGCGGGTGCGGTTATTCTTGGCAAGACGGTCACGACCGAACTGGCCTTTGTTCATGCCAGTGAGACCCGCAATCCACACAACCCCGAGCACAGCCCGGGAGGGTCTTCCAGCGGATCCGCTGCCGCAGTGGCTGCTGAGCAGGTGCCGCTTGCGATTGGCACCCAGACCAACGGCTCGGTCATCCGGCCGGCGTCCTTCTGTGGCACATTCGGTTTCAAGCCGACGCGCGGCATGATTTCGCGCGAGGGGGTTTTGCAAACATCGGTTTCCTTGGATCAGATAGGCTGCTTTGGGCGCAGCCTCGCGGATGTGGCTTTGCTGACCGATGCGATCAGCGGCTATGACAGCCGCGATGCCACCAGCTTTGCCCGCGCGCGCCCCGACACGGTTGCCGGTGCCGCAGCCGAGGTGCCAGTCACGCCCGACCTCGCCTGGCTTGACCTGCCGTTTTACGACCGGCTGTCTCAGGATGCACTGGAGGGTCTGAACGCGGTGATGGATATTCTGGGGCCCCAGGTCACAAGACTGGAGGCGGCGGATGCGCTGTCGGACCTTGTGGCGGTTCAGGCAACGCTCCATGAATATGAAATATGCCAGCATCAGGCCGAGGTGTTCGAGCAGCACTGGGACCAGATCAGCGAGACGCTGAAACCGGTGATCACACGCGGGCGGCTGATCAGCCAGATGGCATATGAGGACGCTTTGGCGGTGAAGGCCTCGGCAGAAGCCTTTTTCGACAGCTTCCTTGTCGATTATGATGCGATCATCGCGCCTGCCGCGTCAGGCGAGGCCCCGGTGTTCGGGCCGTGGACGGGTGACCCGATCTTCTGTACGCTCTGGACCCTGGCCGGATTGCCTTGCGTGACCCTGCCCCTGCTGGTGGGAGAGACCGGGCTGCCGATCGGTGTGCAACTGATCGGACGC
The DNA here is from genome assembly GCF_049276915.1 of Aestuariivita sp. Taxonomy (NCBI): domain Bacteria; kingdom Pseudomonadati; phylum Pseudomonadota; class Alphaproteobacteria; order Rhodobacterales; family Paracoccaceae; genus Aestuariivita; species Aestuariivita sp. Next base: position 4,451 of record NZ_JBASXK010000116.1, read on the forward strand.
GCTGAACAAGATGATCGCTTGCTGCGCACGGCGCGCTGGCTGCAAATGCAACTTGCCCAGGCGGCATAGAGAAAGGAAACCACATGTCATACGGAGTAAAGCTTCTGGTGGGTCTGATCGGGACGACATTCCTGTGCGTCTTCGTCGGCGGCCTGTCGCAAAGTATCTCAAGCGGATTTGCCGGGTTTTACGGTGGTGCGCCGTTCATGATCATCGCGATTATCGTCTGTTGTGCCGCGATCTATGATTTCTGGGACGAATGCGTTCGCAAGAAATGAGCAAGAAGCGTCTCTGGATTACCCGCAGACTGTCCGATGCCACGCTTGAGAGGGCTCTGCGCGACTATGATGCCGTCATCAACTATGATGATGCGCCAGGCACCGCCGAACAGATCATCGCCGCCAGCGCCGAGTTCGACGCGATCATTCCGTGTCACTCCGAGCATTTCACCGCCGAGGTTGTGGCGCAGTTCTCTGACCGTCTGAAAATCGTGGCGAACCATTCCGTCGGTGTCGATCATTGCAATCTGCCAGCCCTCAAGGCCCGGGGTATTGCCGTCACCAACACGCCGGACGTTCTGTCCGATGCGACGGCGGAATTGGCGATGCTGTTGATGCTGGGGGCGGCGCGCCATGCCGTGGCCGGGGACCGGATCGTGCGGACCGGGGCCTGGGACAGCTGGTCGCCGGCATTCATGGTCGGCAAGCAGGTAACCGGTGCGCGCCTCGGAATTATCGGGATGGGCCGTGTTGGCCGGGCCTTTGCCACCAAAGCGCGCGGCTTTGACATGGAAATCCACTATTTCAACCGCTCCGAACTGCCTGCCGATCAGGCCAAGGGCGCGATCTATCATGACAATGTCGAAAGCCTGCTGGCTGTGGCGGACTTCCTGTCTCTGCATTGCCCGGCAACTCCCGAGACCACGGGTCTGATGAACGAAAGCCGCTTTGCACTGCTGCCCGAGGGCGCGGTCGTGGTCAATTCGGCGCGCGGCGCTCTCGTGGATGAAGCGGCTTTGCTGCGCGCACTTGAAAGCGGTCGCATCTCGGCTGCTGGCCTTGATTGCTTTCAGGTGGAACCCGGCGGCAATCCGGCTTTTGCGGCGCATGACAATATCTTCATGTTGCCACATATTGGCAGCGCGACGCGCAAAACTCGTGACGCGATGGGCTTTCGCGCGCTGGACAATCTGGATGCATTTTTCGCAGGGCAGACGCCGGGCGATCTGCTTTAATTCCTAAAGGACACAACTGATGACAAAAATCGCATTTCTTGGCCTGGGCGTGATGGGCTATCCGATGGCAGGCCATCTGCAGGCTGCTGGCCATGAGGTCACTGTTTACAATCGCACCGCAGCCAAGGCGCAGGCATGGGCAGAGCAGCATGGCGGAACCAGTGCGCCAACGCCCGCTCTGGCCGCACAGGGTGCGGACATGGTCATGGCCTGCGTCGGCAATGATGATGATCTGCGCTCGGTTTGTTTGGGCGATGATGGGGCCTTTGCGGGGATGGCATCTGGCGCGCTGTTCGTGGATCACACAACCGTGTCGGCAAAAGTCACGCATGAGCTTTATGCGGCAGCGAAAGCCAAAGGTCTGAGCTTTGTTGACGCCCCTGTCTCGGGCGGCCAGGCAGGAGCCGAGAACGGGCAACTGTCGATCATGTGCGGTGGGGACGCGGATGATTATGCCCGCGCCGAACCGGTGATGGCCACCTATGCAAAACTGGTGCGCCGCATCGGTGAAAGCGGTGCCGGGCAGTTGACGAAAATGGCCAACCAGATCGCGATTGCCGGGTTGGTTCAGGGCCTGTCCGAGGCGTTGCACTTTGCCACCAAAGCCGGCCTTGATGGCCGTGATGTGGTCGAGGTGATCAGCCAGGGTGCCGCCGGAAGCTGGCAGATGTCCAACCGCTATGAAACGATGCTGGATGATCATTTCGAGCATGGCTTCGCGGTGGATTGGATGCGGAAGGATCTGGGCATCTGCCTCGAGACAGCCGATGAAAACGGTGCGAGTCTTCCCGTGACGGCCCTTGTCGATCAGTTCTACAAGGACGTTCAGAAAATGGGTGGCGGGCGATGGGATACGTCCTCGCTCTACAAACGCCTGGGCAAGTTCTGACCCTGTCTGGCGTATAGCTGCACAGCGGGCCGGCCAACCCCGTTGTGCAGGGGCGCAGGCCTTCAATGTGCTGAGCCGTCAGCCATCAGCGTGATCTGTGGCCGGGCTAAGCACGGCCTTTCGCGCCGGTCAATTTGCGCCACGCATCAAGAGTTGCGGCATTCGAGGTAACCGTCCAGCGGCGGGCGATCAGGTTCATGTCGATGCTGCCCAATGTTGCGCTGAGATCGACAAGTTCGCCGCGCGTCAGGGCAGGGCGGGCCAGCGCGTCCGGTATCCATGCGATGCCAAGTCCCGATTGCGCAAGCTGCAGGGCCGCCGTGCTCAGGGCGGTTTCCGTGATCACGCTGATTTCGCAGCTTTGCCTGAGTGTGGGCAGAATATAGCGCGCCAGAGCCGCGCCCAGAAACACGTCCGATGGATAGCCGATCATGCGCAACTCGCCGCGCTCGAGATGCGCGGTCAGGACAGGGGCGTGATCTGCGCTGCATACCGGTATCAGTGTCTCTTGACCGATCACCGCCTGCGTCAGGAAAGAGGGCAGGTCCGCCGCATTTTCCGAGCGGATGTGATAGGTCAGTGACAGAGCCGCCTGACGGGTGACCAGAAGCGTGTCGCATTCATCCAGATTGGCCGACCGCAGCCGGATGTGGGTTCTGCCCGGCTCGGCCAGCCGTTTGATGATCTCGGGGCCCAGTGATGTCGTGATGGCATGCTGGCTGGCGATCACCAACTGGCGGGTGCCGCTGGAATGCGTATGGCGCATCGCATCCACAAGCCCGCGCATGTCCCGGGACAGCTTGCGCAACTCGGCCTCATGTTCAAGCACGATGGGTGAGGGGCCGCTGGGTTTTACACTGCGGTCGATGACATCAAATCCCAAGGCATCTTCAAGCATCTGAATGCGCCGCGAGAAGGTCGGTTGCGTCACGTTGCGCTTGCGCGCGGCATCGGCCACGCCCTTGGTGTCCAGCAGGGCAAGAAGGTCTTCAATCCAGTCGCTGCGCATATCCGCCCCCTTTATGCATTTTGTGCATGTTTACAGGATTCTTTCTATTTGACGAGGCGACTGATCCGCTGGATGTGTTGGAAAACATGCGTTCACAGTCAGAGGTTGTCTCATGCATTTTTCACGTTATCCACGAGTCCATCTGGCTCATCTGCCCACCGCTCTTGAGCCTATGGATCGCTTGTCGGCTGAACTGGGTGGCCCGCGCATCTGGATCAAGCGGGACGATTGCACCGGTATGTCAACTGGCGGCAACAAAACGCGCAAGCTGGAATTCCTGATGGCCGAAGCACAGGCACAGGGGGCCGATATGGTCATGACGCAGGGGGCCACGCAATCCAACCATGCGCGCCAGACTGCGGCTTTTGCCGCGCGTCTGGGCATGGATTGTCACATTCTGCTGGAAGATCGTACCGGTTCGAAAGACCCGAACTACAATTACAATGGAAACGTGTTTCTGGATTATCTGCATGGAGCCACGACCGAGGCGCGCCCCGGTACTGGCCTGGACATGAATGCCGAGATGGAGGCTGTGGCCGAGCGTTTCCGCGCCGAGGGTCGCAATGTCTATACGATCCCCGGAGGCGGGTCGAACCCGACCGGCGCGCTTGGCTATGCGAATGCGGCGATGGAACTGGTGACTCAGGCCAACAACATGGGTCTCAAGATTGACCGGCTTGTTCACGCCACCGGCAGCGCGGGAACGCAGGCCGGTCTGGTCGTCGGCCTGAAGGCGATCAACGCCAACATTCCCCTGCTTGGCATCGGTGTGCGCGCACCAAAGGCCAAACAGGAAGAAAACGTCTATAATCTCGCGGTAAAGACGGCTGAGAAACTGGGCTGTCCCGGTGTGGTCAGACGCGAGGATGTCGAAGCCAACACGGATTACGTGGGCGAGGGCTATGGCATCCCGACGCAAGGCTGTCTTGATGCCATCGAGATGTTTGCACGCCTTGAAGCCATCCTGCTTGATCCGGTCTATTCCGGCAAAGGAGCAGCGGGCCTGATCGACCTTGTGCGCAAAGGGGCCTTTGAGGGTGACGAGAACATCGTGTTCCTGCACACTGGGGGCGCTGTCGCGTTGTTTGGATATACCGGAGCATTTGACTATCAGGGTTCGGCGCGCGCTGCTGCCGAATAGGGTCTGTTCTGACAAGGGACTGGTGAATGACACAAGGGTTGCGCCGCATTGGTGTGCTGGGTGGAATGGGGCCGGAGGCCACGATCTATTTCATGCAGCGCATCGTTGCGGCGGTCAGCGCGCGCGACGACGCCGATCATATTCCCCTGCTTGTGGACAACAACACACAGGTTCCATCGCGCATCGCAGCCATCCTTGAGGGGAGCGGGGCAGATCCCGGCCCCGTTCTGGTCAGCATGGCGCAGCACCTCCAGCAGGCCGGTGCCGAGGCACTTGTCATGCCATGCAATACCGCACATCACTTTGCCCGGCAGGTGGCGGATGCCTCGGACGTGCCATTCCTCAACATGGTGGATCTGGCCAGTGCCCATGCCGCCTCGTTGGTTCCCGAGGGGGGGCGGATCGGTTTGCTGGGCTCTCCGGCGCTTGCGCAGGTCGGTGTGTTCGAACCGGCGCTTGGTGCACAGGGGTTGAGCGCGCTTTATGCCAGGGACCCTGCGCATGTGCTCGACACGATCCGTTCGATCAAGGCCCATGGACCCTCTGAACAGGCGGCAGATGTGCTCAATGCAGTGGCACGGCAGATGGCCGAAGACGGCGCGGGCGCGATCTGTATCTGCTGCACCGAGTTTTCGTTGTTGTTCGATCGGATTACCGCCTCTGTGCCGGTCTTTGACTCCCTTGAGTTGCTGGTGGATGCGACGGTGCAATTCTCGCGCTTGGGCACGGTTCAGACGCAGCGCTGATGCGGCGAATACCCCCTTCGCCGCGCACGGGCTCTGGAAGGCAGATGCTGTCTGAAACGAGGGGCAGTCAAAGCTGTCTTCTGAACATGTTTTGCGGAAAAATTAGGCAAGTCACTTGATTGCACGTAAATGGCGCTAATTTTTTGTGCGAAGAAGCCTTACATGCGGGGCAAAAACAGCCATGCTGCATTCACGCGCTGTGTCCTTCAGCCAAGTCAGGCACATGTTTGAACGTATCATGCAACAAGGAGGTCGGGATGTCCCTCAAAACAACATTTGCTGCTGCCGTAGCGCTGTCTTTCACAGCAGGTTTTGCGTCTGCTGAAACCACCAAGGTCGTATTCGGAACAAACTGGCTGGCACAGGCCGAACATGGCGGTTTTTATCAATCCGTTGCCGATGGCACCTATGAGGCCTGCGGTCTCGAGGTCGAGATCATCACCGGTGGCCCGCAGGTCAACAACCGCGCGCTGATGCTGGCCGGGCGCATGGATTTCCATATGGGTGGGGACATGCTTCAGGCCTTTTCCGCGGTCGAGCAGAACATTCCCGTTGTGATGGTGGGTGCTACCTTCCAGAAACACCCTCAGGTCATTCTGGCCCACCCCGGAAAAGCCGAGACATTTGAGGATCTCAAGGACCTCACGCTTCTGATCGGCGATAACGGCTTTACCTCGTATTATCAGTGGATGATCGCGGAATACGGTTTCACCGTAGAACAGCGCCTGCCCTATACGTTCAACCCCGCTCCGTTCATCGCGGATGAAACCAAGGGTATGCAGGGCTATCTCTCGTCCGAGCCCTATGCGGTGCTCAAGGAATCCGGGATCGAAGCGGATGTGTTCCTGATCGCGGATGCCGGGTTCTCGTCCTATGCCACCACCATCGAGACCATGGCCAACACCATCGAAGAACGCCCCGAAGTGGTGAAGTGCTTTGTCGAAGGATCTGCAAAGGGTTGGTACAACTTCCTTTACGGAGACAACGCAGCGGCGCGCGAGCTGATCAAGGCCGACAATCCCGACATGAGCGATGACAAGATGGATTACGCCATCAGCAAGATGCTGGATTGGGGTATCGTGGATAGCGGTGATGCGCTGGAAAAAGGCATCATGGCGATCAACCCTGAGATCGTTCAGGATTTCTATGACAAGATGGTTGCGGCCGGTGTGGTGTCCGAAGGTCTGGATATCTCCAAAACCTATACGACGGCCTTCGTGAACCAGGGCGTCGGCATGGACCTCAAGCCTGCCAACTGATCCGACAGGCGGGGGCGTCGCGCTTGTGACGCCCCTGATTTCGGCAAGGAGAACCACAGCATGACCAGCACCCTCGTGCCTCTTGGTGAACGCGCCGAGGTGATGCGAATCGAAGCCGTTGACAAGGTGTTCAACGGCGATGTCGTGGCCCTCAAGGGGTTGTCGCTGACGGTCAACTCGGGCGATTTCATCTCACTTCTGGGGCCGTCAGGCTGTGGGAAATCGACCGCGCTGCGGCTGATTGCGGACCTCATTCACCCCACACGCGGACGGATCACCTGGGCTGGTGGTCAGAAGGCGGGCGATCTGGGTGTCGTGTTTCAGGAACCGACGCTGATGCCATGGGCAACCGTGGCACAGAATGTCTGGTTGCCGTTTCGGCTGCGGGGAAAACCCTATAACTCGGTCAAGGATGACATCATCGAGGCGCTGCGGCTGGTGGGTCTGGACAAGTTTCTGAACGCCTATCCGCGCGAGTTGTCCGGAGGCATGAAGATGCGTGTCTCGATTGCCCGCGCCATGGTGACAAAACCGCGTCTGATCCTGATGGATGAGCCCTTTGCCGCACTGGATGAAATCACCCGCTTCCGGCTGAACAACGATCTGTTGGCGCTGAAGGAAAAAATCGGATGCACCGTGATTTTCGTGACCCATTCCGTGTTTGAATCCGTGTTCCTGTCGGATCGCATCGTAGTCATGGCAGCGCGACCCGGACGCGTGATCCGCGAGTTGACCATCGATGCGCCTTATCCGCGCGATGAAGCCTTTCGCACCTCGGCTGAATATGCCGCCTATTGCCGGTCGGCCTCGGATGCGTTGCACCTTGCCATGGGCGAGGAGGTCGCATGAGCATTGTCGAAGAAAACACCGTTCTGTCGTCAGATGTGGACGAGGACGAACAGCGCCGCCGCCGCATGCGGCGCAACGAGAAGATCGGCAAATGGGTTTTGCCGGTTCTGGTCATGGCGATCTCCTTGTTTCTGTGGGATCGGATCGTGGTCTGGAATGAGATCCCCCATTACATCCTGCCCGGTCCGGGCCTTGTGTTTTCCACGTTGATTGCCGACTGGGCGATCCTTGTGGATGCATTGATGGTGACATTGCAGATCACGCTGATGGCGCTGGCTGTCGCGGTTCTGGGCGGTGTGGGCCTTGCGATCCTGTTCACCCAAAGCCGCTGGATGGAGATGTCGTTTTATCCCTACGCCGTCATCCTTCAGGTGACGCCCATCGTGGCGATTGCACCGTTGATCTTCATCTATGTCGACAGCCGTATCGCGGGTCTGTTGCTCTGTGCCTGGCTGGTGGCGTTCTTTCCGGTTTTGTCGAACACGACGCTGGGGCTGAACTCGGCCGATCACAACCTGCGGGATCTGTTTCGCATCTATGGGGCCACGCGTTGGCAGCAACTGCGTTTTCTGCAACTGCCCTCGGCGCTGCCCTATTTCCTTGGTGGCCTGCGCATAGCGGGTGGCCTGTCGCTGATCGGCGCGGTCGTGGCTGAATATGTTGCCGGGACCGGCGGTATCGGGTCTGGCCTTGCGTTCCGGATCCTCGAGGCGGGGTACAGGCTGAACATTCCGCGCATGTTTGCAGCCCTCATTCTGATTGCCCTGACAGGTGTTGTGATCTTTGCCGGTCTGTCTTTCATCAGCCATATGCTTTTGCGCAAATGGCATGAAAGTGCGCTCAAGCGGGAGGGGTGATGGATTTCACGACGCTACCAAGAACGGCGCTGACGCTGGAGAACGTGACGGTTCCGGGCTGGCTTCTGGGCCAGCCCGGGGATCTGGTGCGCACGTCGATCTCGATCGATGCGGGCCGCATCGTCGAGACATCCCCAACCCCTGTTGATATGGCCGGCGCGATGGTCTTCCCGGCCTTTGTCGACATGCACACGCATCTGGACAAAGGGCATATCTGGGGGCGCGCGCCCAATCCGGATGGCAGTTTTCCGGGTGCCTTGACGACGGTTGGCGAGGACCGCGCGGCCAACTGGAGCGCAGAGGATGTGCGCACGCGCATGGATTTCGCGCTGCGCTGCGCCTTTGCCCACGGCACGCGGGCCATTCGCACGCACTTGGATAGCATCCCGCCACAGGACGACATCAGCTGGCCCGTATTCGCGCAACTGCGCGATGAATGGGAGGGCCGCATCGCGTTGCAGGCCGCATGTCTGGTCGGCGTCGAAGGCGTGGATCTTGAGGGCAGCTTTGTCCACACTGCCGATCTGGTGGCCAAATACGCGGGCACATTGGGCATGGTGACCTATCCCGTGCCTGATCTGCGTGATCGTCTGCGCGCTTTCTTCAAACTGGCCTCCGAGCGCGGGCTTGCAGCTGATTTCCATGCGGATGAGACAATGGACCCGAACGCGGAGACGCTGCGCGCCATTGCCGAGATCGCGATGGAGGAGGGGTTTGATGCCCCCATCGTCGTGGGTCACTGCTGCTCGCTTTCCACGCAAGACGAGGCGCGCGCGATGGACACGCTGGATCTGGTCGCGAAGGCCGGGCTCGACATTGTCTCGCTGCCCATGTGCAATCTCTATCTTCAGGATCGCCATATGGGGCGGACGCCTCGGGGCAGGGGGATCACGCTGGTTCACGAAATGAAGGCGCGGGGGATCAATGTCTCGTTCGCCTCTGACAACACGCGTGATCCTTTCTATGCCTATGGTGATCTGGACATGCTTGAGGTCATGAAACAGGCCACGCGCATTGGTCATCTGGATCACTCGGACGCGGACTGGAGCCGCGCGTTCCTGTCCAACCCGGCAGCGGCTTGCGGCTTTGATGCGCCGTCCCTGTTGCCGGGCGCGCCTGCGGATCTGGTGATTTTCAAGGCGCGCGGCTGGACCGAGCTGTTTGCGCGCCCGCAATCCGACCGCATCGTGTTGCGCGACGGACATCAGATCGACCGCACCTTGCCTGATTACGCTGAACTCGACCATCTCATGAGGACCGAATGACCGCCAATATAGCCGCCGCCAAAGCCGCTCTTTCGCATCTGGACATCGAACAGAGCGAGAGCGCCATCAAATCCAAAAGTCGTGATTTCTTCTGGTACTCGCCGGTGCTCAAGACCCGGTTGGATCATGTGACGGCGGATTTCGTGGTCTCGCCGCGCAATGAGGCCGAAGTGATCGAGGTGTTGAAGGCCTGCTATGCCCATGATGTGCCGGTCACCACACGCGGGGCTGGAACGGGCAACTATGGTCAGGCCATGCCGCTGGCTGGCGGGTGCGTCATGCATCTGCATCACATGAGCGCCGTGAAAGAAGTGCACCCCGGTCGCGTCATTGTTGAGCCGGGCTGCCTGCTCAAGGATCTGGATGCGGCCTGCAAGGAACATTCGGGGCAGGAAATCCGCATGTTCTCATCAACATGGGCCACGGCCACCATCGGCGGGTTCATCGCAGGCGGGTCGGGCGGTGTCGGGTCCTGCACCTGGGGCTCGCTGCGGGATCTGGGCAACATCATCCGTTTGCGCGTCGTCACAATGGAAGAAGAGCCCCGCGTGCTGGAATTCCGCGGCGAAGAGCTGGCGCGCGTCAGCCATGCCTATGGCACCAACGGTATCATCACCGAGATCGAAATGCCTCTGGCCCCCGCCTATGACTGGGTCGAGCTGTTCGTGGCCTTTGACGCGTTCACCCCGGCGATGGAATTCGCCGAAGACCTGGCCAATCAGGACGGCATATTGATCAAGCTGGCGACTGTCTTTGAAGCGCCGATCAGCCATGCCTATTTTCAGCGCGTCAAACCCTATGTGAGCGAGGGCAGCCATGTTGTCGCCCTGATGGTGGCTCCGCAATCCATGGACGGGTTTGACACCTTCACTGCGCGCCGCCCCGAAGCACGCGTGATTTATCGCTCGGATGACAATGACTGGGAAAGAAATCCCGGCCGCGTCTTTGAATACGGATGGAACCATACCACCCTGCGCGCCCTCAAGGTCGATCCGTCGATCACCTATCTGCAGGTGCGCTATGGCTATCCCCAGCACCGCGCGTTGATCGAAAAGATCCGCTCGGAGCTGTCTCCGGAGGTTCTTCAGCACCTCGAAGTGCTGCGCGAGAATGGGAAGGTCATGTTCGCGGGCCTGTCGCTTGTAAAGTTCACCACGGAAGAACGCCTGGACGAGATCGTGCGTATCCATGAAGAGGCCGGCGCGATGATCTTCAACCCGCATCGCTATACGTTGGAGGAAGGCGGGCGCCAGACCGTGGATGACCGCCAGTTGCGCTTCAAGAAAGAGGCGGACCCCAAGGGGCTGCTCAATCCGGGCAAGATGATCTCGTGGGACGATCCGGATTGGAGCTATGCGCAGATGTATGCCTATCCCAAGTTGCAGGCGGCCGAGTGAGTGTGCAATGACACGCGTTCTTGTGCTCTATGCACATCCCCTGGAAGACAGCTTTTCGCACGCGTTGTTCGAGACAACCTGTGAAACGCTCGCCGGGCGTGGCTGGGAGGTTGATGCGATTGACCTTTATGGCGACGGGTTTGATCCCGTGCTGACAGCCTAGGAGCGGCGCGGCTATCACGAGGTTGGGGCGAATACGGCACCGGTCGCGCAGTATGTCGAACGCCTGCAGGCAGCGGATGCACTGGTCATGGTGTTCCCGGTCTGGAACTTTGGCTATCCGGCGATCCTGAAGGGGTTCATTGACCGGGTGTTCCTGCCGGGTGTGTCCTTTGTGCTGACGGATGGCAAGGTGCAGGGCAATCTGCAAAACATCCGCAAGCTGGCGGCGGTGACCACATATGGCGGGACATGGATGCGCGCGTTCTTGTGCGGTGATCCTCCGCGCAAGTCGGTCACGCGCCATATCAGGGCTGTGCTCCATCCAGCTGCGCGCACAAGATATATGGCGCTGTATGACATGAACCGTGCAACCGAGATCGAGCGGCGCAATTTTCGCGCCGAAGTCGCGAAGAAACTGGCGACGTTCTGATGCGCGCCCTGGTGATCTATTGCCACCCAAGGTCCGACAGTTTCACCGCCGCCGTGCGTGATGAAGTGCTTGCGCGCCTTGCCGCACGCGGGGCCGAGGTGCGGGTGCAGGATCTCTATGCCATGGGATTTGATCCTGTCATGGGCGGGCA
>NZ_JBASXK010000117.1:0-11545 GCF_049276915.1 Aestuariivita sp.
GCCCGAGGTCATTCAGGGGGTTGAGTTCAAGGACGGGATCAAGCAACTTCAAAACGCCGCCTGATGAAGGCCGTCACCAACTTATGGGCATATCTCCAAGCAGTTGCAGAATTCCCCAACCTCACACAACAATGCCCTGATAGACGATTGATGGAGTCGCGGCCCATGGTTCGAAAACCCGTAGGCAATTGGTCATGAAAAGAGCACGGGTCCTCATCTTGATCGGGGCGGTTAGGGCTGCTGTTCATCTTCTCAGGACCGTGGCCGCGCGCTCAGCGACCACGCAGGAGATCCAGATACCCCATGTCAGGACCGCATGATCGGAACACACGATGAGTGATCCTGGTTGCGCACCGTTTGTGCTGCGCATTGCGAGCTATAACATTCAGAAATGCATTGGCACGGATCTGCGACGCAAGCCTGCCAGGGTGCTCAAGGTTCTTGATGCATTGCAAGCCGATATCGTCACCCTGCAGGAAGCGGACAAACGCCTGCCACCCCGCCCTGCCGCCCTGCCCGCGCATCTGCTTCTCGAGCACGGCTGGCAGGTGGTACCACTGGGCGGCGCGGCCTCTCTGGGATGGCATGGAAACGCGATCCTTTTTCGCGGTGACATCTCGCTGACCCTCACGCAAAGGCTCAGCCTCCCGGGGCTTGAGCCGCGTGGGGCAGCACTTGCAGAGTTCGACACCCCACTTGGACCACTGCGTGTTGTGGGTCTGCATCTGGGGCTGATTGCTCAGTGGCGGCGACGTCAGTTGCATATGCTCATGCGCCAGACGGCACCGCGCGATCCGGTCCCGACGATATGGGCCGGTGACTTCAATGATTGGGATCGCAGCCCTCTTTTGGACCGGGCAGCACCGGCCATGAATTTCCTTCCGGCCCTGCCCAGTTTTCCAGCACCTGCGCCACTGGCCCCTTTGGATCGCATCGCGCTTTCGCCCGATTTGCGGGCCCTGCGCCACGGCGTCCATGGGATACGACCGGCGAAAACCGCCTCCGACCATTTGCCGCTTTGGGCCGAGATCACCCGCGCCTGACGCAATCACCACATGACGCGCAAAGTTCATGTGTCGCGCAGGTGTGAAGTCGATCCATTCCTGACAAAGCGGGCTGGCCATGCCTGCACTCAGGCGTTAAACCCCATGGCCATCCACACCTGGTGGCCATGCGGGACGAATTGAATGCCGGACACAATCATTACGCGCTGCGAGGCCATGGGCCTGCGCATCACCGGTCAGCGACGCACCATCGCCCAGGTGCTGGAAGACAGTGACGATCACCCGGATGTGGAAGAACTCTATGCCCGTGCCAGTGCGGTAGATCCAAAGATCTCGATTGCCACGGTGTATCGCACGGTCAAACTGTTCGAAGAGGCCGGACTGGTCGACAAGCTCGAGTTCGGCGACGGCCGGGCACGCTATGAAGATGCCGAGCGAGATCACCATGATCATCTGATCGACATGAATTCAGGCGAAGTCATCGAATTCGTCGACGCCGAGATAGAAGCCCTGCAGGAAAAAATCGCCCGCAAGCTGGGCTATGAGTTGCGCGGACATCGCCTGGAACTGTACGGCGTGCCCCTCAAGAAGGGTTAGGCGATCCCAAACTGGATCGCTTTGCCTGCGAAAGCATCAACGGGATAAGCCCCGTCAGGAACATCAGCCGCGCAACATGTGCCGCAGCTATGAATCCCGGATTGGCCCCCAGCACGGCCCCCAGGGCGATCATCGTTTCGAAGCCGCCCGGCGCGAAGGCAGCCAGAACCGTCGCCGGGTCAAGATTGAGAAAATAGGCCACGGGCAAAGACGTCAGGATGGTCAGGACCGACGCCAGAACGGTAATGGCCAGGCCCGCAACAAAACCGGCGCGCAATGCCGCCAGGCCCATTCCGGAAAACCGCGTTCCGATCAGGGCACCCAAGGTCACAAAGCACGCCGCGCCCAGATGCGGGCCGATGCCGCCCTCGACCCATCCACCGCCATGCCCGAAGGCCGAAACGAACATCGCGGCTATCAGCAAGGCCGCAGGCAATCGCAGGCGCTGGAACAGCACACCGACCAGAGCAGACAGCGCAAGCAGCAGGACAAACACCGGCAGCGACAGCATCACCTGCCCGGCCAGAGGATTGCCGGCAATCTCGACCCCCATGGCAAAGGCAATGATCGGTACGATCAGCGTCAACGCAAGCAGACGGACAGCCTGCACGACCGTAACGCTCAGCGTATCCACGCCTTCCTGCATACTCAGCCCGATAACAAAGCTCAGATGCCCCGGAGCGGCGGCCAGAACGGCGGTTTGTGCATCATATCCAAACCCGCGTCTGAGCAGCATCTGGCAGCTCAGCATGATGGCGACCAGCAACACCAGCAATGTAAGGAAGGCCAGCGGCAACTGGCCCATGACAACAAGCGTTTCAGGGGAAACCGTGCTCCCGATCCCGACCCCGATGACCAGAAAAGCCAGGTCACGCAGCCGTGGATGAATATCCATCGTCAGACCGGCAAGACCCGCTAGGCTGACCGCAAGCGCTGGTCCTGTCAGCAAGGCCGCTGGCAGGCTGATCAGGGTGCCGATCATGGCCCCCGCAGCGGCGACCGCCAGCGTGAACAGGGTTGCGCGCCATGGGGACAGAACCTGCAGTATTGCCATGAGTTCAGCGTATCATGCGCAGGCAAGACTTGACCAGATGTCCGAGCTTGCTGACTTGTTCCAAGCGCCCGAATACGGCATGGGTCAATCCTTGGGTCTGATGTGAAAAACGGGAAGCTACATGGACAATTTGCGCGGAGCTGCCTGGATGACGCTGGCCATGCTGGGCTTTGCACTGGCGGATACGTTCATCAAGCTTTTGTCGGATGATTTTCCGATCTGGCAGATCATCGCGATTCTCGGGTTTGGGGGCGCGCTGACATTCGGCGCAGCCACGCTGGCGCAGGGCCAGTCGCTGTTCCCGCGCGCCGTGCTGTCCAAGGCCGTCATCATTCGCAATATCGGCGAAGTGCTGGGTACATTGGGATTTGTCACGGCATTGACGCTTATCCCGCTCAGCTCGGCCTCGGCGATTCTTCAGGCCACACCGCTTGTCGTTACCCTCGGAGCCGCGCTGTTTCTGGCGGAAAAGGTGGGCTGGAAACGGTGGAGCGCCATTCTGGTGGGGTTTTTTGGCGTCGTGCTGATCATCCGCCCCGGGATGGACGGGTTCAACGTGCACGCGCTTTTTGCGGTACTGGCCGTCATCGGTCTGGCCATCCGCGATCTGGCAACGCGCTGGGTCCCACGCAATGTCAGTTCGTCTCAGCTCAGCTTTTTTGCGTTGCTGGTGCTGATCCCGGCAGCCTTTCTGCTGGGGGCGATCACCGCAGCCCCCATAGTCCGCCCGCAAGGCTGGGATTGGGCCGTGATCTGTGGTGCCGTCAGCATGGGGGTTCTGGCCTATTTCTCCATTGTTACCGCGATGCGGGTTGGTGAAATTTCATTCGTGACGCCGTTCCGATACTCGCGCATTCTGTTTGCCCTTGTCATTGGAGTGGTCATTTTTGGCGAACGCCCGGATGCACTGATGTTGATCGGTGCCGCGCTGATCGTCGGTTCGGGGCTCTTTACCCTCTGGCGTGAGCGCAAACATCGCGCTGCGACCTAAGCAACCCTTTTAATAAGGGGTTTGGCCCGGTATTAGGCCACAAAACCAGACCTGAGGGATCCCACCCATGAGCACGATCATCGACATCTTCGCCCGCGAAATCCTGGACAGCCGGGGCAACCCCACGGTTGAGGTTGATGTGATCCTCGACGACGGCACGATGGGGCGCGCTGCGGTGCCCTCTGGCGCATCGACAGGTGCCTATGAGGCGGTCGAAAAGCGCGACGGCGACAAGGATCGCTATATGGGCAAGGGCGTTCTGGAAGCTGTGGCGGCCGTGAACGGAGAAATCGCCGAAGCGCTCGTGGGCTTTGATGTCACCGAACAGCAAAGCATAGATGCCGCGATGATCGAACTGGATGGCACCGACAACAAGGCACGTCTGGGAGCGAACGCGATTCTGGGTGTGTCGCTGGCGGCGGCCAAGGCGGCTGCTGATTTCACCACACAACCGCTTTATCGCTATGTCGGGGGCACTTCGGCACGCATCCTGCCGGTGCCGATGATGAACATCATCAATGGCGGTGAGCATGCGGATAACCCCATAGATATTCAGGAATTCATGATCATGCCGGTCAGCGCGGGCAATATCCGCGACGCGGTGCGCATGGGGGCCGAGGTGTTTCACACCCTGAAAAAGGAGCTGTCCGCGGCGGGTCTGTCTACTGGAATCGGCGACGAAGGGGGATTCGCACCCAACATCAGCTCGACCCGCGATGCGCTTGATTTTGTTTTGAAATCCATCGAAAAAGCGGGTTACACCCCGGGCGAGGACATCTATCTCGCGCTGGATTGCGCGGCGACCGAGTATTACAAGAATGGCGCTTATGTGCTCTCGGGCGAAGGCAAAACCCTGACCAGCGATGAGAACGTCGCCTATCTGGAAGCTCTGGTGAGGGACTATCCGATCATTTCGATCGAAGATGGGATGTCGGAAGATGACTGGGACGGCTGGAAGGCGCTGACCGAGGCTCTGGGTGACAAGGTCCAGCTTGTTGGAGATGATCTGTTCGTGACCAATCCGGCGCGCCTGGCTGAAGGGATCGCACGGGGTTGTGCGAATTCGATGTTGGTCAAGGTCAATCAGATCGGAACCCTGTCCGAAACACTCAAGGCCGTCGATATGGCCCACCGTGCGCGATACACCAATGTGATGTCGCACCGTTCGGGCGAGACCGAGGATGCCACGATCGCGGATCTGGCTGTGGCCACCAATTGCGGTCAGATCAAGACCGGCTCGCTTGCGCGCTCGGACCGGCTGGCCAAATACAACCAGCTTATCCGCATCGAAGAACAGTTGGGCGAAACCGCGGAATATGCCGGGCGTTCGATCCTCAAGTAAGCGCTATCCTTGAAGCCGATCGGGGCGGAAGGGCTCAAGCAGTTCTGACGCTCCGCCATTTGTCAGCTCTTGCGTGACCAGTTCGCCGGTGATTGCCGCCAGAGTCACACCGCTGTGCATGGTCGCGATGTAAAGCCCGTCCGGCCCCGCAGGTCCGACCACCGGTAACCCGTCCCCCGGCACAGGCCGCAGGGCCACAGTGATGCTGTCGCGTTCGATCTGATGCCCCGGCAGCAATGCGCGAACACGCCCCAGAGCGGCATCCGCCAGTTCCTCGACGTTCTCTGGTATGTCTTCAGCGTCATCGGCCTGATGGTTGGGCGAAGTCGGCGCCAACAGGCGTCCGTCAGGCAATTGGCGCAACTCCTGATCCGGAGCCGCAAGAACGTGGGACAAAAGCGGCTTTAGCGGGCGGGTCGTGACCAGCAAACCCGGCCGACGCAACATCGGAAGAGTGACACCCAGCGGCGCGATCAAATCCGGAGTGGCAGTACCGGCAGCCACGATGACATGATCCGCGCTGAAGGTTCCGGCGTCGGTGATGACGCAAGACACCGCGCCTTGCGTGGTCTCAATCGCTTGGATCTGCACACCGAAAAGCCCGATTGCCCCCGCCGCCATAGCCCGCCGCACAAGTGAATGGGTCAGATCAGCCGTCTCTCCAGCCCCTTCAGCCGGAAAGCGCAGCGCGTGTTCGGGTGGCGCGTGAATGGCAGGTTCCAGCTGATGAAATATATCTTTATCAATATGTTCCACCGGATAATTCAAGCTCTTTAGGTTCTCGTGCATTTGCACCAGAGCGTCGCCATCCTCCTCGAACCAGAGACAGCCTGACCAGGTGACGCCATCAATGCCCAGCCGGTGCCAGGCTGCAATGCCGGCGGCGCGCAGACGGAAATGGGCCTCGTTCGCGAAAAAACTCGCGTTGATCCAGCCGAAAGAGCGCCCGGATGCACCCGTGGCGGGGTTCGCGCTGTCGATGATGCGGACCGAATGCCCGGCTTCGGCCAGACGGCAAGCGATAGCTGCACCGATGATCCCTGCCCCGATCACAACGATTCGCTGGCCCATGTTGTGCACCTCTCTTTGGACTGAGCCTAGCCGCCATGCAGACCATCGCAAGCCCTTGCGCCGGTGCCGGAAAGCCCCCACAGTTTGCATCATGACCGCAGATCAGATCATCGAAACGCTTGACCTCAGCCCCCATCCCGAAGGCGGCCATTACCGCCAGACATGGATCGCCGACAATGCGGGCCGCCCCTCGGGCACCTGCATCTATTTCTTGCTGCGTGACGGGGAAAGCAGCCATTGGCATCGCGTGGATGCCACCGAGATCTGGCTCTACCATTCTGGCGCGCCTCTGATTCTGTCGCTCAGCGCCCATGATGATGGCCCTGCCGAGGATCATCTGCTCACGCCGGACCTGACTGAGGGCCGCCCCCAGATTATCGTGCCTGAAGGCCATTGGCAGGCCGCGCGCACGACGGGCGCGTACACGCTGGTCAGTTGTACGGTTTCTCCCGGGTTTCAGTTCGAGGGCTTTACACTGGCCCCGGCGGGTTTTGACATTCCGCGCTAAAGTTGTTCTGGCAAGCCGCGCATCTATCCTCCAGACTTGGTGCCAATGGATCATGTGGCCTATCTCAAATCGCTTCCTGATGAGGAAAAGGCGCGTCTGAGCGAGCGCTCGGACAAGATCGGATTGCGCCATCTGGCACTGTATCTGAGCGCATGTGTTCTAAGTGCGCTCGGGATCATGCTGGCACTACCCGGCTGGCCGGTCTTGATCGGTGTATTGGGCATTTTGCTGTCGTTTCTCTTTACGCTGGCCCATGAATGCACCCACCAAACGCCCTTTCGCACCCGATGGATCAACGAAGTTGTCGGCCTGCTGAGCAGTGGTGTGATCGGTATGTCATTTACATGGTTTCGCTATTTTCATCTGGCACATCACAAGTTTACCAATGACCCCGAGAACGACCCCGAACTTGTCGATGGGCCCCGTCCCGACAATTGGCGCAGCTTCGTGATCTATCTGACGGGCTGGGGATACTGGTCGGGCAACGCGCGTGTTCTGGCCACGCTGGCCTTTGGCACGCCAAGCGCGCGCTACCTGCCAGCCCGACAGATCCCACGCATGCGGCGCGAAGCGCGGATATTGCTGGGGATCTATCTTCTGTCCGTGTTGAGCCTTGGATTTTCGTCGATTCTGTTCTGGATCTGGATCTTGCCGCTGGTCCTGGGTCAACCTGTACTGCGGCTCTATCTGCTGGCCGAACATGGACGCTGCCCTCCAGTCGCAAACATGCTCGAGAATTCGCGCACGACATTCACCAACGCGCTGGTGCGCGCTCTTGCCTGGAACATGCCTTATCACGCCGAACACCACGCCTTTCCGAATGTGCCGTTCCATCGCCTGCCCGATCTGCATCGGGACGTGGCTGCACATCTGAAGTCCACCTCGAAGGGCTATGCGGATTTCACCAGAACCTATGTGGCAAACCTGCGTTGACCCCGAACCGGATCGATGCATCTCATGCGACTTCCAGGCTCAGGGCCGGCTGATCGTACCTCCGCCGACCAAAGCGCGCACGCCGGTGGTCGACGGACCCGAGGTCGGCAAGCCGCGCAGAACACGCACGGCCAGATAGGCAAAAGCCTGTGCTTCCAGCATATCGCCATCCAGACCAACCGCCTCCACAGGTTCGACCGGGCAACCGGTCGACACGCTCAGCATCTCCATCAGGACCTTGTTCTTGCGCCCGCCACCGGTCACCAGCATGCGCTTGGGCGAGGTTGGCATATGCTCCATCGCCTGTACGACGGCGGCCACGGACATGGCCGTGAGAGTGGCGACCGCATCCGCGTCCGAAAGCTCGCTCACAAGCTCGATCATCTCGGGAAAGTCATTTCTGTCCAGTGACTTGGGTGGCATTCTTGAGAAATACGGCTCTTGCAGAAACAGCTCAAGCGCTCCGGTGGCAACGGTGCCCCTCAGCGCCAATGCGCCGTCCACGTCCATTTCCTGCCCCAACCGCATTTGCATGAAATCATTGATCGGAGCATTCGCAGGTCCGGTATCAAAGGCCAGAAGCGCGCCCTCTTCTTCAGGGCCGTCAAACCTGGGGTCCACATAGGTGATGTTGCCGACCCCACCGAGGTTGAGAACGCACAAAGGCTCTGAAGCCCCGATCCATTTGGCGCAAGCGAAATGGAAGAAGGGGGCAAGCGGCGCGCCCTCTCCCCCAAGGCGCACATCATCCGAGCGGAAATCCCACACCACAGGACAGCCCAAGGCATCCGCAAGAGCAGCTCCGTTGCCAACCTGCAGCGTGCCCTTGCCCCGGGGATCATGAGCCAGAGTTTGCCCATGAAACCCGACGATATCCGGGGTTTCGAATTCGCCAAGAAGCGCAATATGCGCCGCATCAACCACCACGCCGGCCCGGGTAACCGGATCGCCCAGCCATTGACCAAGACCGGCACGCAGCACAGAGCGTTCAGCCTCGCCATAGGGTCGATAGGCACTGGCACCAAACGCGGATATGCGCTCACCATCCGTGTCAAGGATCGCCGCGTCCACCCCATCAAGCGACGTCCCGCTCATGGCGCCAAGTGCGCGCATGACCTTGCCCCCACCGCGCGTTGCCCCACCAGCCTTATTCATGGCCTTTTCCTTTGTGCTTTGCCCGCCTATAGATTGCCCCGCAAATCAGACCCGAGGCAAGCCATGACCTATCACCCCAAATCGGACTTCATGCATGTCATGATGCAGCGCGGCTTTCTTGCTGACTGCACCGATTATCAAGCCTTCGACGAGGCTCTGAGCAAGGGTGTCGTGCCGGGTTATATCGGCTTTGATGCCACTGCGAAATCCCTGCATGTGGGGTCGCTGATCCAGATCATGACGCTGCGCTGGCTGCAGAAAACCGGACATAAACCGATCACCCTGATGGGTGGAGGAACAACCAAGGTGGGCGATCCGTCTTTTCGCGCAGATGAACGGCCTCTGCTGACGCCTGATCAGATCGATGACAACATCGCGGGGATCAAACAGGTCTTTGCCAAATACCTCGATTACGACGACAGCCCCACGGGCGCGTTGATGCTGAACAATGCCGAATGGCTGGATGATCTGAACTACCTCGATTTCCTGCGCGATATCGGGCGCCATTTCAGCGTCAACCGGATGCTGTCCTTTGAGTCGGTCAAGTCACGGCTGGATCGCGAACAGTCGCTGTCCTTCCTCGAGTTCAACTACATGATCCTGCAGGCCTATGATTTCCTGGAACTGAACCGCCGCTATGGCTGTCTGGTGCAGTTCGGCGGGTCCGATCAGTGGGGCAATATCGTGAACGGGATCGACCTGACCCGCCGTGTTCTGGAACATGAGATTTACGGCATGACCACGCCGTTGCTAACGACCTCCGATGGCAAGAAGATGGGGAAATCCGCCGATGGAGCCGTCTGGCTGAATGCCGAAATGCGCTCGCCCTATGAATTCTGGCAGTTCTGGCGCAATACGACAGATGCCGATGTGGGCCGGTTCCTCAAGCTCTATACCGAGCTGTCCCTTGATGAGTGTGAGCGTCTGAGCGCGCTGGAAGGATCAGAGATCAACGAGGCAAAGATCGTGCTGGCAAATGCCGTGACGGCTCTGTGCCATGGAGATGTGGCCGCGGCCACGGCAGAAGCCACCGCGCGCGAAGTGTTCGAGAAAGGCGGTGTCGGGGATGATCTGCCGACCCTGTCGCTCAGCAACGATGAACTGCCCATGTCCATCGTGCAGGCCATCGTGCGCGCCGGGCTTGCCAAATCCGGCAAAGAGGCCAAACGGCTGATCACGGAAAATGGAGCGCGTCTGGACGATGCCCCGCTGACCGATGCCGGGCTGATGCTGGATGCAGACGCACTCGCCTCTCCGATCAAACTCAGCGCAGGCAAGAAACGCCATGCACTGGTGCAACTGGCCGGCTGATCTTCACCCGGAATGCGACAGGCGCAGTAGCAGATGATCAGGGATCTTTCACGATCCCCGGCGCTTGCCTGCGCGTCTCGAAGGCCGGTTCGCCCCTGCGGGCAAACAGCGATCAGCCATTGGCCTTTTCTTCCAGAAGCAGCCATTCATCCTCGGCAGCGGCCAGCTTTTCCTGACGTTCCACCAGCGCCTCGGTCGCCTTCTTGAACTTCACCGGCTGTTGCGTAAACAGGTCCGGATCAGCCAACAGCCCCTCCAGCTTGCCAATCTCGGCCTCCAGCCGCGCAATCTCGGCCGGCAGCGCCTCAAGGCGATGCTTTTGGGTGAAACTCAACCCGCGTACCGCCTTTTCGGATTTTGCCTTCTCGGCTTTCGGCTTGACGGCTTTGCCTGGCTCCCCGTCCGGCACAACACCCTTTTGCGCCTGGTAATCACTCCAGCCACCCGCATAGAGCGTCGCCTGCCCGTCGCCCTCCATAGCGATCGTGGTCGCCGCCACGCGATCAAGGAAATCCCGGTCGTGGCTGACCAGCAGAACCGTGCCGTCATAATCCCCCAGCAGATCTTGCAACAGATCCAGAGTTTCAACATCCAGATCATTGGTCGGTTCATCCAGAACCAGCAGATTGGACGGCTTGGCCATCAGTTTGGCCAGCAAAAGGCGCGCCTTTTCACCCCCCGAAAGGGATCGCACAGGCGCACGCACCTGACGTTCATCAAAGAGAAACTCCTTGAGATAGCCGACCACATGTTTGGGTTGACCGCGCACCATCACCTGATCGGCCTTGCCCGAAACCCGCATCTCGGGATCGCCTGTCAGGCTGTCCCAAAGGCTGAGATCAGGAACAAGCTGTGCACGCGCCTGATCAAAAACCGCGACTTCCAGTCCGGTTCCAAGAGTGACGGTGCCGGCATCTGGGCTTTCCTGGCCCAACAGAAGGCGCAACAAAGTGGTCTTGCCCACGCCATTGGGCCCGACAAAAGCCACGCGATCACCGCGCATCACGGTCAGCGAGAACGGCTTCAGAATGACCTTGTCCCCGAAAGCCTTCGAGATATCGCGCGCCTCGATCACCTTGCGGCCCGATTTTGGCCCCGCATCAAAGGCCAGGCTTGCCGTACCCTGCCGGGTAATCTGTGCCGCCCGTTCCTCACGCAGCCCCTGCAGCGCACGCACGCGGCCCTGATTGCGCTTGCGCCGCGCGCTTATGCCTTCAACAGCCCAACGGGCTTCGGCCTTGATCTTGCGGTTCAGCTTGTGGCGCTGCATGTCTTCGTCTTCCCAGACCTTGTCCCGCCAGGCTTCGAAATCGCCAAAACCCTTTTCCTGGCGGCGCACGACACCGCGATCGATCCAGAGGGTCGCACGCGTCAAGGCGCGCAGAAAGGCGCGGTCATGACTGATCAGAACGAATCCCGCGCGGGTGCTGCACAATTCATCCTCCAGCCAGCCAATCGCCTCGATATCCAGGTGGTTCGTCGGCTCATCCAGCAGCATCAGATCAGGCTCGCGCGCCATCAGCCCGGCCAGGGCCGCGCGTCGCCGCTCGCCGCCGCTGGCCGTCGCGACCGGCCGGTC
>NZ_JBASXK010000118.1:0-45838 GCF_049276915.1 Aestuariivita sp.
CAATCGTTCCCTCATAATCGCCTCCGCAGAATTGAGCGGTGGCCATGTGAAATCTTCGATAGGTCCAATAGGGGTCATTCTTGAGCGCAGTGCCTTCTCTGAATTCTGCGACCGAACGCTGGTGATCACCGTTCAGCAAGTATCCATACCCCAGGCAAATATGGGCTTGCGGGTAATTGGGGCTAAGTTCATAGCATCGTTCTGCATCCGACATGACTTTTTCAGGGTCTCGGATAACCGTCGCTCGGAACAAGCAACGGGCGAAAAAGATGAAATCGCTTTGCGGCATCAACTCGACGGTTCGGTCAAAGGCGGCTGTGATTTCGGCAAGTCTATCTTCGTCAAATTCTTCAAACCGGATTCCGTTCCTCATGACGACGCCCGTCGCCCACATGCTCAGGCTCATCCCGTCATTGGGATTCAACCGTCTGGCTCGGTCCATGACGGAAATACAGCGCTCCAGGTCAGCGATGGTGCATTCATAAAACAGCCCGGCGGCACGAGTCCGCAGTTCTGATACGCTCAAGTTTTCGTCGGGAATTTCGCCGATGCGATTGTTGTCGAGGGAATTGACGAAGAGGCGGAGCTTGGCGTCGACCTGCGCGGCGACACTGTCGCAAAAGCCAAACAGGTCTGAGGCATCTCCCTCGAACACCTCGGCCCAAACTGTCGAGGCATCATCTAGCAAAACCAAAGACAGATTGACCCGCGCACGCCCACCGGACCGGCGAAACCTGCCACGCAGGTTGTATGTCGTCTTCTTTGTCGAGCCCACAGACATATCGCGCACCTTGATCCCAGTGCGCCGAGACAGTGCATAGACGATCTGTTCGTGCAAATCCTCCGCAGCCGATGTCGTTTCCTCATCACCCGGGGCAGGAACAAGTTTCTCAACGCCGATGATGGGCACCTCTTCGGATCGGCGGCCAGCAACGAGTCTTTCAGGCCTCCACTGAAAGCACTGGATCGGGCGTGGAATGTTTTTCAGCTTGAAGGTTCCCGCGTCCAGAAACCCCTCTGCCTGCTTGGATGAAAGCTGATGATAGACGTCCGCTGACAACATCATACCGCCCGGCGGTGCTTCGGTTTGAAGGCGGCAAGCAATGTTCAGTCCCGCCCCGTAGAGGTCCGCTTCGTCGGAAAAGATGTCCCCCATATGCAAGCCAATGCGCAGACGAATCTTTGGATGGTCTGCAAGCCCCCTTTGTATCTCAACGGTTGCAGCAACGCTTGAAACAACCGAAGGGTAAGCGATGATCCAGCCATCGCCCATGCGCTTCAAGATTTCTCCACCGTGTCTTCGTGCGATGGGTTCAAGCAGTCTGTCCCTAAGATCATGCACAAGTGAGATCGCAGCGTTTTCGTCCTGTGCCATCATCAAGGAATAATCAGCAATATCTGCTGCTTGAATGAATGCAAAGCGACGTGACATGAACGGTTGATGTCTCCAAAATCTTCCGACACACGCAGTCTAAAGTAATTTCTGCAACTTCGCATTCTTTTCGGGCCTGCTACACTTAGGAGACAGACGACAAGCGCCTTGCCGGGCCGTCTCCGACCGCCGACTGCTCCGGCCTCAAACCAGCCGTTCGGCGCGGGATGATCGAAGGGTTGCCGAGCGGATGAACCCGCAGGCAGCTGTTTCAATCAGGGTTTCTTTTTCGATGGCTTGAGCGTTGCATGGTCAATGAACAGCCCGATTTGCATGATGAAAAAGGCGAAAACCACGATTGGCATCACCAGGGTTTCGAAAAACAACCAGAATTCTTCGGATTGCGTACGCCAGACCAACTCATTGGCACCGGCGGACAGCAAGAACAGCCCCATCATGCGTTTCGTGAGGATCATCCAGCCCTTTGGCTTCAACGGGATCATGTCTTCCATGATGTATTTCAGCCAGGATTGACCCCTCAGAAGACCGACGCCCAGGATCAGGGCCAAAGCCAGGTAAACCGCCGTCGGTTTCATCTTGAACAGCCTGGGATCATTCAGCCAGACGCTGAGCCCTCCGAACACAAGAACCATCACGGCTGTCGCCACCTGGATCCGTGCGACCCGACCTGACAACAGCCACAGCGCGCAGATGGCGATCAGAAAAACCGGGATGAATGCCGCGGTGACCGCCACGAAGCCGGTGTATTCGGTGCCCGCGATCAGAAAGGTTTCGTTCCTCAAGATCAGATAGGCCACGACAAACCCGATGGTCGGACCGAACTCCAACGTCGCTTGTACTCCGAAAGGCAGTGGCTTGGTCGTCATGTTTTTCAGGCCTTCAAATGCGTGTCCCGGCACTCAGGTCCCAAGATAGCGCACGAAGGGACATTTGCCGCAGGCTTATCGCCTCTGGGCTGGTTTTTCGAGCGGCAAAAATCCACAAACTCATCCAACAGGCAGAACCCGGGCGGCTGGACTCCGAGCCGAACAAGGCCGGCGTTGCGATCGCTGCGGACACCAGGATCAACCGTCCGCTCTGACATTCCAGACTGGCGTTTTCAGGACCCTGTGAACCCGGGATACGGCAGAAATCCGAAAGGATGTGCCGCGTCAGGTCGCCTGCTTGGCCAATCTCCCCGAGGGGCAAACATCACACAGCGTCAAAGGTCACGCGCACAAGCCGGTGTATTCGCTGCCCGCATCATGCGCGCTGACCTCACAGCGGCTTGCGCATTGATCGATGGGCAGCGGGCCTCGGACATCGGTCACGCGGGTTGATGCGCACCCATCACCCGAACCCGGATGAACGGGCTTAGCGAAATCAGGATGATACCGATTGAGAACAGGCACCAGATCGCGGGTTGTTCATTCAGATTTGTCGTGAGCATGTAGGCCAGAACCGGCCCCATCAGAAGGTGGAACAGCGCAAAGCGCCAGGAGCCATACCAAAGGGGCAGGATAAAGACGGCAATGAAGTAAGCCGGGAAAAAGAGACCAAAGCTCAGGTATGAGCCGCCCCATTCCATCAAGCCGTTCAGCGGCAAAATCCAGCCAATGTGCCAGTCGCCGGAGATCAGGCAGGTTTGCAGCCCACACATGGGCGAGCCGGGCGAGCAGGATCCAAATGCCTCCAACGGCACCAGTTTGAGCAGCATGAGCGCCGTCGCGATTGCAGCAAGGCCATAAACGCAGCGCCTTTGCCAGCCGGGAACCGGAGCTGGTGCGATCGCCATGGCAAATGCGTTGATGAACAAGGGCTGGAACGCAATATGCAGATAGGACAGCGTGGTGATTGATATGTTTGCAGGGTTGGAGCATTCATCCACCACCGCGTATCCGGTCGCCTGCAATCCCTCCATCAGGGTGAAAAAGCCAAGCGTGACCCAGATGGCTTTCGGCTCGCCCCGCATGGCCGTAACCGCGGTGGCTGCGCCGCCGAGCGCCACCATTGCGACCGACGCCGATGCGCTCCAACACATGATGAATGCCTCCTGATGCCCCGACATTGGGGTAAAACCAAACGCGTTATCAAGGGCATTTCGGCCGCAATTGCCTGCAACACGGCCCGGGCGAGGGCGTCGCACGGGATTTCAAGGCCTGTGCCGGCCTCTGCGTGTTGGCACCCGCGCGACGGGTCGGCGACGTGCCACCTGTTGCTGAAACGGCGCGCCGGCCGGTCTGTTTCAGGTTTGAGGTCGATGGGGCCAAGCGTTGAATGAGGAATGCTTCATTGACACATGCGTCCCTGCCTAAGCATTGTCACACCTGGTTGGACGCAGCTGCGTGCCGCAAGGATCTCTCCCGGATCGGATCCTGTCTGGTGGTCTGAACGGCTCAGGTTGGCCGCATCAGGCACAGGTTTGCCACATCCATCAGCCTTCAGCGATTGGACAATTGTGATGCGCGCCTGTTTTCTGATGATCATCTGCCTGGTGGGTTTGCAGGCCTGCGTGCCTGCGCGCACGACCCGCACCGCCTATATGCCCAACACCGAAGATGCCATGCGCGTCAGGGGCAATTGCGAGTTCGGCGTTCATACGGTTGCATCGCGCGATTACAACGGCCTGATCATGGGCGTGAAGGTGGTCCGGAACAGCAACTATTTGGGACAAACCAATCTGAACGACGGCAAGGGGACCATCGTGCAGTTCACATTCCGCGGTGAGGGCGCGGACCGACTTGAGGTAAACCCAAACGCGTTGCGCATTCTGGCTGGCAATCGCAGGTTGGCCCCCATCGGGCGTACAGCACGGGAGGCTTACTTCAATTTCGAACCCGGAGCCTACAAGAACATTACGGTTGTGTTTGGCCGCAACGCGGCAGTCATCTACGGCAAACCGCTTGAGATCGCTCCGATCCGCTTCGAATACCGCACTGAAAGCAAGGTCGCCATCACGGCCATGAACTGCTGAGTTCCTGGCTTCAGCCAATGTCTGATGTCCGCAGAACCGTCCCCCGGCCATCCTGCGCCGCATGAGGGACCCGTGTCGCTGAACGGTCCGAGGTCTGAAGGCCGCGCCCCTAGACCTCGACCGGCGGGATCATTCCCACGATGTCATAGGTCTGACGCAGAATGGGACGGGTGATTTCGCGGGCGCGCTGGGCACCGCGTGACAGGATGCGGTCGATCTCGTCGGGTTCGGCCACCAGCCGCGCCATCTCGGTCGAGATGGGAGAAAGCTTGGCCACCGCCAGATCGGCCAGCATCGGTTTGAAATCGCCGAACTGCTTGCCGCCCACATCCGCCAGCACCTGATCGACCGTCTGATCCGACAGGGCCGCATAGATGTTGACCAGATTGCGCGCCTCGGGGCGGTTCTCCAGCCCCTTGGCCTCGGAGGGCAGGGCATCGGGGTCGGTCTTGGCCTTGCGGATCTTCCTGGCAATCGCGTCGGCATCATCGGTCATGTTGATGCGCGCCATATCCGAGGGATCGCTTTTGGACATTTTCTTCGACCCATCGCGCAGGGACATCACCCGCGTGGCCGCGCCTTCGATCACCGGCTCGGTCATGGGAAAGAAATCCACGCCGTAATCATGGTTGAACTTGGCCGCGATATCGCGGGTCAGTTCCAGATGCTGTTTCTGATCCTCGCCCACCGGCACATGGGTGGCGTGATAGATCAGGATGTCGGCCGCCATCAGCGCCGGGTATCCGAACAGGCCCAGGGACGCGTTTTCGGCATTCTTGCCCGCCTTGTCCTTGAACTGGGTCATCCGCTTCATCCAGCCCATGCGCGCCACGCAGTTGAAGATCCAGCCAAGCTGCGCGTGTTCGGGCACCTGTGACTGGTTGATCAGCACGGATTGCTCAGGATCGATCCCCGCCGCGATAAAGCCGGCGCACAGCTCACGCGTGTTTTTGACCAGATCAGCCGGATCTTGCCAGACGGTGATCGCATGCAGATCAACCATGCAGTAGATCGTCTCGAACTCGGGGCCCTGCATGTCCACAAAGCGTTTGATCGCTCCGAGGTAATTGCCCAGCGTCAGCCCGCCGGACGGCTGGATGCCGGAAAACACGCGCGGGGTGAACTGGGTCTCGGACATCTGTGCACTCTCATCTGGTAAAATCTGATGGTCTCGCTTACCCATGAGGCCATGTGCCGTCAAGAAGCCCAACCCCAAGGAGCCAGGCCCGCATGAGCAGTGACCCGAATGCAAGCCCCGTGAACCCGCTGCCGCCGCTGGTGGTTGTGCTGTTTCTGGCCATCGTCCTGATCGAGGCCGCGTTTTCGCTGGGAGAACAGGGCATGATCGGCGGAGCCAGCGCGGTCGGCTGGCGGCTCTGGGCGATGCAGACCTATGCGTTCAGCGGCGAGATCTTCGACTGGATGTGGCAGACGGGCCAATGGCCGCCCGAACATCTCATGCGTTTTGTCACCTATGGTTTCGTGCATGCCTCGCTGGTGCATGCGGCCTTTGCGGGGGTGATCCTTCTGGCCATGGGCAAGATGGTGGCCGAAGCTTTCGGGCAGTGGCGCATGTTGTTGATTTTCGTTCTGTCCGGGGCGGGGGCCGCGTTGATCTATGCGGTGCTTCTGGATGATCCGGTGCCGCTGATCGGCGCGTTTCCCAGCGTCTATGGCCTGATTGGCGGCTTTACCTATCTGCTCTGGCGCAATCTGGAACAGATGGGCCAGAACCAGTACCGCGCCTTCACGCTCATCGGGTTCCTGATGGCGTTTCAACTGATCTTCGGCCTGCTGTTTGGCGGGCAGAATGACTGGATCGCCGATGTGGCGGGCTTTGTGGTGGGGTTTGCCTTGTCCTTCGTGCTCAGCCCGGGCGGCTGGTCACGCATGCGCGACCAGATCCGCCACGACTGATCAGGATTTCATCGCACAGGTGTTCATCCCCAACAGCCCATAGGCCGGGCAATAGCCCAACACACCGGTGACCAGAGGCACGATGCCCAGCAGACCCCACATGGTTTGCGGCCCGATATAGATCAGCGAGAGCAGACCCAGGCCGACGATGATGCGCAAAGCGCGGTCGAGATTTCCCTGATTGCGTGTCATGATGCGGTTCCCATTCCCTGGCTATGTCTTGTGTCAAACCTAGCGCAGCACGGTCGGGGCGTCGTTGATGTGGATCAGTTCAGCGCCTGACCGCGCGTCTGAACTCGCCCAGGCGAAACGCGCCGATCAGATGGCCGACTGTGAAATAGACGACCATCCCCGCAAGGATCAGAACCAGCAACGCCAGCCAGCGCAGACCGCCTAGAACCAGAAGCGGAGCCAGCAGATAGGCCATGGCGAGAAGCGCCACGCCCATCACCAGGGAGGCCGCAACAATGCGGGGCACCCGTCCGCGAAAGCGCGCGTCAAAGCGCGCCACATCGCCCATGTCACGCGTGCCGCGATACAGCAGCCAGACCATCGCCCAGGCCGCGACGGTCGTTCCGATCGCGGCCCCGAGGAAACCGATGGCATAGGCCATGCCCACGGCGACAACCGCGTTGATCACCATCGCGATCAGCGCATAGCGAAACGGCGTGCGCGTATCCTCGCGCGCGAAATAAAGCGGCTGCAGCACTTTTTGCAGAACGAAGGCAGGCAGTCCCGCGCCATAGACCGCCACCGCCATGGCGGTGGCGTCGATGTCCTGCGGCCCGAAGGCCCCGCGCCCGAACAGCACCGAGACCAGCGCTCCGGGTACAACGATCAGCGCCACCGCCGAAGGCACGGTCAGCGCCATCGACATTTCTCCTGCCCGGCTCAGCGCATCGCGCCCGCCCGCGTCATCCTGCGCGCGCAACCGGCGCGACAGATCCGGCAGAAGCACCACGCCGATGGCGATGCCGACCACGCCCAGGGGCAATTGATACAGCCGGTCGGCATAGCTGAGCCAGGCAATCGCGCCGTCAAAGAACGAGGCGACCTGTCGGCCCACCAGCAGGTTGATCTGCATGACGCCGCCCGCCAGCATCGCCGGCAGCGCGATGATCGCCAGTTGCTTCAGATCCGGCGTCAGGCGCGGCATGCGCAGGCGCAGCACAAAGCCCGCCCGGGCCGCCGCGACCCAGACCAGCGCCATCTGTACCACACCCGCGATCGGGATCGCCCATGTCATCCACGTGCCGATATGCACCGACAGGGCGCTCACACCGGGCGCGAAGTCGCCCTCGATGCTGCCAGAGCTGGCGGCGGCCGCCCAGATCACGCCGATCAGCGTCATGTTCAGCAGAACCGGCGCGGCCGCTGCCGCCGCAAAGCGCCCGGTGGCGTTCAGCACGCCCGACAACAGCGCGGCAAGCGAGATGAACAGAATATAGACAAAGGCGATACGCCCGAAGCTGACCGCCAGATCAAAGCGCACATCGCCCGCAAAGCCGCTGGCCATGGCCAGCACCAGCCAGGGCATGGCCAGTTGTGCAAGCAGCGTAAAGGCAATGAGGAGCCCACCCAGCGCCGAGAACGCATCCTGGGCAAAGGCCCCGGCATCCTCCTGGCCTTCGACCTTCTTGGAAAACAGCGGCACGAATGCGGTGTTGAACGCGCCTTCTGCGAAAAACCGTCGGAACATGTTGGGCAGCGAAAACGCGATCAGAAAGGCTTCGGCCACCGGCCCGGCCCCCAAGAAGGCGGCAATCATCACATCGCGCGCAAAGCCGAACACCCGGCTGAGAAGCGTCCAGACGCCCACCGTGAGAAAGCCCGTGACCAAGCGGATCGGTTTCATGGCACCTGCTCGTTGCCCGTTTTATCCGTGATACCGCGCTTTGCGCCCCACGGGAAGGGCGGCGGTGCAAGGACCGCGCCGCGCTTGCGCCCGGGTCTGTTTCAATCGCGCTTCTTGTGGATCTTCTGGACGTTCCTGACGAGTTTGCCAAAGCTCTTTTCGATATAGCGCCGTTCCGCCAGGCTGGCCGAGTTGAAGGCCTCTTCGGCCTTGAGCTTGCGCCAGCGCGCCAGACGCGCCTCGTCGATCTCGCCCGCGGCGAGGGCCGCGCGGATCGCGCATCCCGGTTCGGTCTCGTGGCGGCAGTCGTTGAACTTGCATTCCGTGGAGAGCGCATGGAGATCGGCGAACAGGTCATCAATGCCCGAGGCGACATCGGTCATCTGCACCTCGCGCATGCCCGGCGTGTCCAGAACGATGCAGCCACCGGGCACGATATGCAGCTGGCGGCGCGTCGTGGTATGGCGTCCTCTGGCGTCAGCCTCGCGGATGGCTTGTGTTTCGATCTCCTGCGTGCCGGCCAGAGCATTGGTGAGCGTTGATTTGCCCACGCCGGATGACCCCAGAAAGGCCACCGTATGGCCGGGCCTGCACCATTCGGCCAGTTTCTCGCGCGGGTCGTCGCCGCGCGCATCAAGGGTGACCACCGGCACAAGATCCGAGATCGCGGCGGCGCTTTGCACATAATGCGCCGCGTCCTCGACCAGATCGGATTTGGTCAGGATGATGACCGGCGTGATATCGGCCTCAAGGGCCAGCGCAAGATAGCGTTCCAGCCGGGCGACGTTGAAATCCTGATTGCAGGAGGTGACGATGAAGGCCGTGTCGATATTGGCCGCGATCAGCTGCACCTGACGATCCGGCCCCGGAGCGCGGCGTTTCAACAGGCTTTTGCGCTCCAGAAGCAGGCTGGCATCCATGTTGGTGCGGTCCAGCAGCAGCCAGTCGCCAACGGTCACATCCGCGCGCGGCGGCAATGTGGTGTCTATGTCGTTGCCGATGACATGCAGGCCGCTGCGATGCACTTCGACCACGCGCACCGGGGGGCGGGCGGTGATATCATCGGCGCTGATCTGTTGGGCGAACCAGGGCTGCCAGCCCAGCCGTTGCAGGGCCGTGGGCTGCGGCTTTGATCCGTCAGCCGCCCTGTCCGCTCCCAGAAATTCCGAATAATCCCGTGTCATCGACGCTCGGCTTTCATGTGCTGGCCCTGATCAGCTGTCGGCGCGCTGGGCACCCTCTGCGATGGCCTGACGCAGCCTGTCCTCCAGCGATTTCTGTTTGGCTTTCGAGTGGTACTTCAGCCCGAACATATCCTTGACATAGAAGGTATCGACGACCTGTTCGCCATAGGTGGCGATAACCGCATTGGCGACATAGACATTCATCGCCGCAAAGGTGCGCGCCAGATCATAAAGCAGGCCGGGACGGTCGCGGGTGTCGACTTCGATGATCGTATAGATTTCCGAGCCGTCGTTATCAAAGGTGATATGGGTGGGCACGTTAAAGGCTTTTTCGCGCTTCTTGATCTTGTCGCGCGATTTCAGTTCGTCGCGCGCCACCACCTCGCCGCGCAGGGTCTTTTCGATCATGCGGGTCAGGCGGGCCAGACGCGAGGCCTCATAGGGTCTGCCCTCGGCATCCTGAATCCAGAAGGCATCGGTCACATAGCCATCCTTGGAGGTATAGCTGCGCGCATCCACGACATTCGCCCCGACCAGAGCCAGCGCGCCCGCGATCCGGGCGAATATTCCGGGATGATCGGGCATCACGAAACAGGCGCGGGTGGCATCGCGGTCTTCGTCGGGAAACAGGTTGATCAGGATGCGGTTGTCATCCTCGATCTCGTCGAGCTGGCGCAGCATGCGGGCGAAGTCCAAATGGGCTGTCACATGCAGCCCCTGCCAGTAGGGATCATAATGGCGCGCGGTTTCGCGCCTGAGATCGGCTTTCGACCAATCGGGCAGCGCCTCGCGCAGGTCTTTCTTGGCCTCGGCACCGCGGTTCTCGCGGTTGAGATCCTCCATCCCGGTTTCAAGCGCGCGCCGCGCCTGACGATACAGCGCGCGGATCAGGACGGCTTTCCAGTTGTTCCAGGTGCCCGGGCCGACACCGCGGATATCACAGACCGTCAGCACACAGAGCAGATCCAGCCGCTTGACCGTCTGCACCGCCTTGCAGAAATCGCGCACCGTGCGCGGATCGGCGATGTCGCGTTTCTGCGCCAGATCGGACATCAGCAGGTGATAGCGCACCAGCCATTCCACCGTCTCGGTTTCCTGCTTGTTCAGGCCCAGACGCGGCGCAACCGTGCGCGCGATCTGTGCGCCAAGCTGCGAGTGATCCTCGGGGCGGCCCTTGCCGATGTCATGCAGCAACAGCGCCACATAGAGAACCTTGCGGTTCACCCCCTCCTTGAGGATGCTTGAGGCCACCGGCAGGCTTTCGATCAGCTCGCCCTTTTCGATCATCGCCAGCTGCGCGATGCACTGGATGATATGCTCATCCACCGTATAGCTGTGATACATGTTGAACTGCATCATCGCCACGATGGGTTCGAATTCCGGGATGAAAGCCGACAGCACGCCCAGTTCGTTCATGCGCCGCAAGGCGCGTTCCGGATTGCCGTGCTTGAGCAGCAGGTCGAGGAAAATCTGCTGCGCTTCGCGGTCATTGCGCATCTCGTCGTCAATCAGCGAGAGATTGGCGCGCACAAGGCGCATGGCATCAGGGTGGATCAGCATACCCGTGCGCAGCGCCTCCTCGAACAGGCGCAGGATGTTCAGCTTGTCCTGAAGAAAGCGCTTGGGGTCTTCAAGGTTGATCCGGTTGTGAACCACCGTATAGCCCGGCTTGACGCGCGGCTTGCGGCGAAAGATGCGCTCGAGCAGGGGCTCGGATTTGGCATGGGTCGCTTCCAGATCGGTCAGCAGGATACGTGTCAGATCGCCCACCGCCGTGGCGTGACGAAAGTAATCCTGCATGAACAGCTCGACACCGCGCCGCCCGGCCTTGTCCTTGTATCCCATGCGGTCGGCGACCTCGACCTGCATGTCGAAGGTCAGCTGTTCGATCGGGCGTCCGGCCAGCAGATGCAGATGGGCGCGCACCGCCCAGAGGAAATCCTCGGCCTTGACGAACCGGGCGAATTCTTCGGGGCGGAAGACGCCAAGATCAACCAGTTCGGCAGTGTCGTTCACACCGCGGATGTATTTTGCGATCCAGAACAGCGACTGCAGATCGCGCAGCCCGCCCTTGCCTTCCTTGACATTGGGCTCGACCACATAGCGCTGGTGATAGCGCCGGTGGCGTTTCTCGCGCTCTTCCAGCTTGGCTTCGATGAAATCCCGCCCCGTGCCTGAAAACAGGTCGGTCTTCAGCCGGCTGTCCAGCTCGTCGGCCAGCTTGCGGTCTCCATCCAGGAACCGGTGTTCAAGCAGAGAGGTGCGGATGGTAAAGTCTTCGTGGCCCAGCCGGATGCAATCCTTGATCGTGCGCGAGGAATGCCCGACCTTCAGCTTCAGATCCCACAGGACATACAGCATGCTTTCGATCACGCTCTCGGCCCATGGGGTGATCTTGTAGGGCGTCAGAAACAGCAGATCGACATCCGAGAAGGGCGCCATTTCTCCGCGCCCATAGCCACCCACGGCGATCAGCGCGATGCGTTCGCCTTCGGTGGGATTGGCCGCGGTGTGCAGGTGTTTGCGCGCCAGGTAGAGCGCGGATTTGACCAGCCCGTCGGTGAGGTAGCTATGTGCCCGCGTCATCGGGCGCGCGGCGAAGGGCTGGGCGGCAAAGGCCTCGGCGATGGCCGCGCGGCCGGCGTTTTTTGCCGCGCGCAGGATCTCGACGCCAGCCGCGCGCAGGTCGGTGCCGCTGTCGGCAGACAGGGCGGCGGCGTCAAGCGCGCTCTGGATGGCCGGCGCGTCGAAAATCTCGGCGGGCGGGCAGATCAGAGCTTCGGCCATGACGGCTGTGGTTTCTTCAGAAACCGGCGCCGGAGAAGCTTCTTGGGGCAGGGTCAATCACAACCACCTGTCTGTTTTGGATCGTGGCCACGGCCAACCCGCGTTCATTAGTCCCATCCGGCAGCAAACGGAAGACTCCGCTGACGCCCTGGAACCCGGCGCTTTGTGTCAGCGCGCCTCCGGTCAGGGCATTGGACTGCCCGTTTGCCACAAGCGCGCCGATGGCGGCGATACCGTCAAAGGCCAGCCCGCCGATCGGGTGGGGAGAGGTGCCATAAGCGGCCTGATAGCGGCTGGCAAAGCGTTGCGACAATGTCGGGTCAGGCAGGGCAAACCAGCCGCCCTGCACGCCGGGCAGATCCAGTGTCTGCGTCGGGATGTCCCAGCGTGTCAGGCCGATATATTGCACCTCACCGGGGCGCACACCGGCTTCGGGCAGAAGCTGCGCAAACAGCGGCAGCGCCCCCGAGGTGGTGGCGGTGAGAAACACGGTATCCGCATTCACGCTGCGCACTGTCGAGGTGACGGTCGGGATCGCCGCGACCACGTCCTGCTGGGACAATTCATAGGGCACGACGCCGGTGACGCTGGCGCTGGAGATCTGCCCGGCGGCCTGGATCGCATTGCGCCCGATCTGCCCGGCGACATCATTGGAATGGACGACGACCACGCTGGTTTTTCCCTGGCTGCCGGCAAAACGCATCAACCGGTTGGCGGTGTTCTGAAAGGTCGGCCCGAGGACAAAGACATTGCCTCCGGCGATGGTGGTGTTGTTGGAAAAGGACAGGACGTTGATGTTCCGCGCCGAGGCGGCGACACCGGCGGCATTGGCCGCTTCGGCATAGACCGGACCCAGGATGATGCGCGCGCCATCGTTGATGGCCTGTGTCGTCTGGCTGGCAGCCTGCTGGGCATTGCCTGCAGTGGAATAGACGCGCAGGTCGATTTGCACGCCCTGCAGTTCCGACATCGCCAGCCGCGCGGCGTTCTCGAGGCTTCGGGCCAAAACGTCGTCACCGGCCTGGCCCGATCCGCTGGGCACCAGAAGTGCGACGGGGACAGGGGCGTTGGTGTTGATGGTCGGTCCACTGTTGGCACCGTTGATCGCGACATCGCAGGAGGCCAGCGCCAGCATAGATATCACGGCGACGCTGCGGAGCGTATACTTGCGGGCGGATCGGAAAAGGTTGAACATGGACACTGGCACTCCCTGATCGGCGGCTTGTGCGCGCCGTATTGGTCTTTGGCCGCAATAATAAACACCAACCGAGGCGGGTCCAGCGTTGAATCCTCAGATGTCCACCCTTCCTGCCGGTCTTTATTTTGTGGCGACCCCGATCGGCAGCGCGCGCGACATCACCTTGCGGGCGCTGGATATCCTGGCTTCGGCGGATGTGATTGCCGCGGAAGACACCAGAAGTCTGCGCAAACTCATGGAGATTCACGGCATCGCTCTGAAGGGGCGCCACATTCTGGCCTATCACGATCACAGCGGTGAGGGCCTGCGTGCCAAGCTGATTGCGGCCGTGGCGGATGGGCAATCGCTTGCCTATGCCTCCGAGGCCGGCATGCCGCTTGTCGCCGATCCGGGGTTCGAGCTGGGCCGCGCGATGGCCGAGGCGGGGCATCTGGTGACGGTGGCTCCGGGGGCGTCCGCACCGCTGGCGGCGCTTGCGATTTCGGGGCTGGCAAGTGATGCGTTTTTCTTTGCCGGTTTTCTGCCATCGGCCAAAGGCGCGCGTCGCAGCAAGCTGGAAAGCCTGCGGGAGATCCCCGGAACGCTGATCTTTTTCGAATCGCCCCGCCGTGTGGGCGCAATGCTGGCGGATGCGGCCGATGTGCTGGGCGCTGGGCGCGAGGCGCGTGTCTGCCGCGAAATCACCAAGAAATTCGAAGAGGTGCGTCGGGGCACGCTTGCATCACTGGCCGATGAGATCGGGTCCGGCGCGCTGAAAGGCGAGGTTGTCGTTCTGATCGCGCGGGCGGGTTCGGAAAAAATTAGCGAATCTGATTTAGAAACGGACCTGAAGGCGGCGCTGGGGACGATGTCGCTGAAGGATGCGGCGGATGCCGTGTCCCAGGCCCATGGCCTGCCCCGGCGCAAGGTCTACCAGATGGCGCTGAAACTTGGACAGGACAAGACATGAGAGAAGGCAGGCAGGATTTATCGGGCGGGCAGGGCATATCGGGCAGGCAGCACCTTGGAAGATCAAACTATCATGCGGGTCTGGCGGCCGAGGCACGTATTGAACGGCTTTATTGCGACAGGGGCCATGCGCTGCTGGCTCGGCGCTGGCGCGGCAAGGGCGGTGAGATTGACCTGGTCTTTCGAAAAGACGATGTGATCTCCTTCGTTGAAGTGAAACAGGGGCGCGATTTTGCCCGTGCTGCCGAAAGCCTGAAACCGGCGCAGGCCCGGCGGATTTTCTGCGCTGCCGAGGAGTTTCTGGCGTCCCAGCCGGCGGGTGGCATGACGGAATGCTGCTTTGATGTGGGGTTGGTGGATGGCACCGGTGCCTGCGAAATCATCGAAAATGCGTTGCTGTTGCATTAGGATGCATTGAATTGCGCGCGTTGCTGGGTCATTTAACGGCTCAGTCAGCGAAAGGCGCGCAGAATGAAAATTGCATTTCAGATGGATCCTATCGGCGGCGTGAATATCAACGCCGACAGTTCTTTTCGCCTTGCCGAGGAAGCGCAGGCGCGCGGGCATACGCTGTTTTACTACAGTCCCGATATGCTGGCCTTTCAGGAAGGGCGGATCACGGCGCGCGGTCATGACATGACAGTGCAGCGCGTGCCTGGTGATCCGGCGATCCTGGGGCCAATGCGCGAGGTGGATCTGGCGGATTTCGATGTGGTCTGGCTGCGTCAGGATCCGCCCTTTGACATGCATTACATCACCTCGACCCATCTGCTGGATCGCCTCAAGGGGCAGACCCTTGTGGTCAATGATCCGTTCTGGGTGCGCAATTTCCCTGAAAAGCTTCTGGTGCTGGATTTCCCCGAACTGACACCGCCCACGACGATCGCGCGGGATCTGGATACGATCAAGGCGTTCAAGGCCAAGCATCAGGACATCATCCTCAAACCGCTTTACGGAAACGGCGGCGCGGGGGTGTTTCGCCTGGATACGCAGGACCGCAACCTGACCTCGCTGCATGAGCTGTTCTCGGGGTTTTCGCGTGAGCCGCTGATCGTGCAGAAATTCCTGCCCGATGTCAGCAATGGCGACAAACGCGTCATTCTGGTGGATGGCGAGGCGGTGGGCGCGATCAACCGCGTTCCGGCACAGGGCGAGACTCGCTCGAACATGCATGTGGGCGGGCGGCCCGAAAAGATTTCCCTGACCGAGCGCGATCTTGAGATTTGCGCCGCGATTGGCCCGCTGCTGAAGGAAAAGGGGCAGATCTTTGTCGGGATCGACGTGATCGGCGATTACCTGACCGAGATCAACGTGACCTCACCCACCGGCATTCAGGAGCTTGAGCGTTTTGACGGGGTGAACATCGCTGAAAAAATCTGGCAGGCGATCGAAGCCAGGCTGGGCTGAGCATGAGCTGGCAGCTGGATACGCTCAACACCGGGCTGCGTCTGATCGCCAAGCGCGGCATTCACCAGACTGCCAATCCCGCAGCGGCGGAGCGTGCGCTGGAACTGGGCGCGCTGGGGCTGCGACAGCCGCCGTTTCTGCGCACCACATCGCGTCCCGGCGGATTGCACTGGATCAGCGTGGGGGATTGTGCGCCGGGGCGGGTGATCCTTTACTTTCATGGCGGTGGCTATGTGGCCGGCAGCCCGCTGACTCATCAGGGGATGCTGGGGCGGC
The DNA here is from genome assembly GCF_049276915.1 of Aestuariivita sp. Classification (NCBI taxonomy): domain Bacteria; kingdom Pseudomonadati; phylum Pseudomonadota; class Alphaproteobacteria; order Rhodobacterales; family Paracoccaceae; genus Aestuariivita; species Aestuariivita sp. The sequence goes on from NZ_JBASXK010000118.1 coordinate 15,919, forward strand.
TGTCCAAGCTGGCCGGAATCGAGGTCTGTGCGCCTGATTACCCTCTGGCGCAGGAGGAGACCTTTCCGGCGGCGTTCGACGCCGCGCTCGCGGCGTTTCGCGCCTTGGGTGATCTGAATTATGATCCCGGAGATATCGTCATCGGCGGGGATTCAGCCGGGGCTGGGCTGTGTCTGGCGCTGCTGGCGTGGTGCTGCCAGCAGGGCACGCCTCCGGCCGGAGCTTTCGCGTTTTCGCCCTGGACCGATCTGGCGCTGACCGGCGAGAGCCTGAAGAGCAATGCCGAGAGCGATCCTTTGTTACCCCCGGAGCGCATTGGTGAACTGGTTGATACCTACCTGCAGGGGGCCGATCCGCGCGATCCGCGATGCTCGCCGTTGTATGGTTCGTTTCCGGGCTGCCCGCCGGTGCTGATCCAGCTGAGCGAAACGGAAATCCTGCGCGATGACGGCTTGCGCATGGCCGAGCGGCTGCGCCAGTTCGGCGGTGACGTCACCGTACAGGTGGAAGAGAACGCCCCCCATGTCTGGCAGATCTTTGACGGCTGGGTGCCCGAGGCGCGCGCCAGCCTGCGCCAGACGGCGGAGTTCGTTCAGAGCGTTTTGGCCCCCATCATCCGATAGCTGAGCGCCTCGGCCACATGGGGGTGGCGCACGGTTTCCGAGCGTTCCAGGTCGGCAATCGTGCGCGCCACGCGCAAGACCCGGTGATAGCCGCGCGCGGTCAGCCCGAAGCGATCGGCGGTTTTGCTCAGCAGGGCCTGACCCTCGGAGTCGGGGGTTGCGATCTCGTGCAGCATTTCACCCTCGGCGTCGGCATTGTGATGCATGGGGTGCCCCTGAAACCGGGTCTCCTGCAGGGCGCGCGCCGCGGCGACGCGCGCGGCAATCGTGGCCGAGCTTTCGCCATCGGCGGGCAGATCGAGATCGGACAGGGATACGGGGGGCACTTCGATGCGCAGATCAAAGCGGTCCATCAGCGGGCCCGAGATGCGCCCGAGGTAATCCTCACCGCAGACAGGTGCGCGCGAACAGGCGCGCTCGGGATCAGACAGATATCCGCATTTGCACGGGTTGGCGGCGGCCAGCAGCATGAAGCGGCAGGGATAGCGGATATGGGCATTGGCGCGCGCCACCATGACTTCGCCGGTTTCAATGGGCTGGCGCAGGGTTTCCAGCACGGTGCGGGCGAATTCGGGGAATTCATCCATGAACAGCACGCCGTTATGGGCAAGGCTGATCTCACCGGGTTTGGCCCCGCGCCCGCCGCCCACGATGGCCGCCATCGAGGCGGTGTGGTGGGGCTCGCGAAACGGACGGCTGCGGCTGATGCCGCCCTCTTTCAGCAGCCCGGCCAGCGAGTGGATCATCGAGGTTTCAAGGGCTTCGAACGGGGTGAGTGGGGGCAGGATGCCGGGCATGCGTGCGGCGATCATGGATTTCCCCGCGCCCGGTGTGCCCACCATCAGCAGATGGTGGCGCCCGGCGGCGGCGATTTCCAGCGCGCGTTTGGCGCGTTCCTGGCCTTTGACATCGCGCAGATCGCGCAGGCCCGTGTCCGATTGCACCTCGCCCGGCTGGGCCGGCTCCAGCGGTGCAAGGCCTGCATAATGCTGCACGACCTCGGTCAGGCTGGCGGCGGCCGTGACGCATGTGGCATCGACCCAGGCCGCCTCTGGCCCCGATCCGGCGGGGCACAACAGGGCGCGCCCATCTTCTGCCGCGCGCATCGCGGCGGGCAGCGCGCCCAGCACCGGCACAAGCGAGCCGTCCAGTGACAGTTCTCCCAGCGCGACGGTTGTCTCGATCACATCCGCAGGCAGGATATCCAGCGCACACAGCAGAGCGATGGCGATGGGCAGGTCGAAATGGCTGCCTTCCTTGGGCAGATCGGCGGGCGACAGGTTGACGGTGATCCGTTTGGACGGCAGCGCGATAGCCATGGATGTCAGGGCCGCACGGATGCGGTCGCGCGCCTCGCTCACGGCCTTGTCGGGCAGCCCGACGATGGAAAACGCAGGCAGGCCCGGTGAAACGGCGCATTGAACTTCGACGGATCGCGCCTCCACCCCTTCGAAGGCGACCGTGTAGGCGCGTGAGACCATCCGCTTACCCCCGTGGACCATGGTTAACGGGTAGGACGGAAGCATTGAGGAATGGTTAACGCATCCTCGGATCCGCCGGTTCAGACCGGCCAGTCGTCGGCGGGCAGCTCAAGGCGATAGGGTTCGGGCACATAGGTCTTGCGCAGCCCCTCTGCGCGCCATCTTTGCACCGCCGGATCGCTGATCAGGGCCATGGCATAGGCGCGGGCGGTGTCACTGACGGGCAGGCCATAGCCGATGATGCGCGCGGCAACCGGGGTATAGAACACATCCGCCAGAGTATAGCTGCCAAAGAGCCAGCCCTGCGCCGCCCCCGATACCGTGCGGGCATGGGACCACAGGGTTTCGATGCGCTGAAGGTCGCCCAGAACCTCGGGCGCGGGCTGAAACCCGCGATAGGCGCGCAACAGCTGCATCGGGCAAGCGCTGCGCAGGGCCGAAAAACCGGCACACATTTCGGCACAGAGCCAGCGGGCGGTGGCGCGCTGGGCGGGGTCCTGCGGCCAGAGACCGGCATCGGGGTGACGCTCGGCAAGGGTTTCGGCCATGGCGAGGGTTTCGCCGACCACGCAGCCATCGGGGGTGCGCATCGCCGGGACCAGCCGCGCCGGTGCAAGATCGGCCAGATCCTGCGCCATGGTGCCGGAATAAAGCCTCACCAGATGGGTGCGCATGGGCAGGTTGAATTTCTCGAATATCAGCCAGCCGCGCAGGGACCAGCTCGAGAAGGTTCTGTCACCGATGTAAAGATCATATGTCATGGCGCATAGATTAGATCGGCCCTGCGCCAGAGGGGAAATGTTAAATTGTGTCCCCTGACATCACGGGAGGTGATTGATCCGGCCCAGATGCCAGCGCTGCCCGTCAAACTGCATATCGGTGACGGACAAAGGGTCGATCTTGTGCCTCAGCACCTCGGCGGCCTGCACGCCCAGAGCGCGTTGCACCTGGGTCAGGATCACGCCGAAATGGGCCACGGCGATGATATGGCCGCTGCTGTGACGGGTGTTGAGATCATCAACGACACGGGCGACGCGGGCCGCGCTCTGGTTCCAGGTTTCCCCGCCCGGAGGCGCGATGTCGCCGGGTTTCTCCCAATAGGCGCGGCTGAGTTCGGGATGGGTTTCGGCGATCTCGCTGAAATGCCTGCCGTCCCAGTCGCCAAAGTGGAATTCGCGCAGGTCGGGTTGATCGGGCAGGCGGGTGCGCCCCTTGGACACGGTGTCGGCAGTGGCCGAGGCGCGGATCAGATCCGAGGCGATGACAAGCGCCTGATCGGGCAGATGGGCGTTCAGCCGGGCGATTTGCGCGGTGTCGGACAGATCGGCAGGCACATCGCGCCAGCCGACGAAGTTTTTCTCGTGGGTCGGGCCATGGCGGATCCAGTGCCAGGTGATCATGGCATCTGCCCCTTGAGGACCTGCGGCAGGCCCGCGGTGACCTTGATGGCGAGAATCGATTGCTCGGCAAGGGCGATATTCAGGCGGCCCTGGGCCTCGCGGAAGCGGCGCGCGAGGGCGTTTTCGGGCACAATGCCTTCGCCGACCTCGTTTGTGACGACGATTACGGGACATGCACAATTTTTAAGCGCATCCAGCAAATCCGCCTGCGCGGCACCAAGGTCCGTGCCCTCGCTCAGCATGTGGTTGGAAAGCCATAAGGTCGCGCAATCAAACAGAACTATGTCTGCGGCAGCCTGTCGCAGGGCATCGGCCGCGTTCAGCGGAGCCTCGATCGTGTGCCAGCCAGAAAGGCGCCGATCCTGGTGCTGTGCCACCTTTTGGGCCATCTCTTCATCAAAGATTTGTGCGGTCGCGACATAAAGCTTTGTGTTTCCATGATTTTCCGCTAGCGTCTCGGCAAGACGCGACTTGCCAGAAGCAGCCCCGCCGATAATCAAGGTGAGTTCTGGCAACAAATTTCTGGCCTTCTTGGTGATCCAATTCGGTCCGATCTGCGTACTTAGTTCAGGAGCGCAAAACAAGGTGCACCGAAAAGTGCACTGACCGTCATCTACAGGGGGATGATATGGCACTGGACTCTTCTACTGACATGTCGCTGTCGCGGCGGGCTATGAAAGCCGAGCTTTTGGACGCGGAAACGGAACTGAAGCTTGCCTATGCATGGCGTGACCATCGCGATGAACAGGCACTGCATCGCCTGATTACCGCTTACATGCGCCTGGCGATCTCAATGGCTTCGAAATTCAAACGCTACGGCGCGCCGATGAACGATCTGATCCAGGAAGCTGGCTTGGGTCTGATGAAAGCGGCGGACAAATTCGATCCGGATCGCGGTGTGCGGTTCTCGACCTATGCGGTCTGGTGGATCAAGGCGTCGATCCAGGATTACGTCATGCGCAACTGGTCCATGGTGCGGACCGGCTCGACCTCGTCGCAGAAATCGCTGTTCTTCAACATGCGCCGCGTTCAGGCACGCCTTGAACGCGAGGCGCAAGCCGCGGGCGAGACGCTGGACAAGCATCAGCTGCACCAGATGATCTCGACCGAGATCGGCGTGCCGCTGCATGACGTGGTGATGATGGAAGGACGTCTTTCAGGCTCGGATTACTCGTTGAACGCGACGCAATCGGTCGATGATGAGGGCCGGGAGTGGATCGACGCGCTGGAAGATGACAGCGCGCAGGCGGCCGAACTGGTCGAAGACAGCCATGACACCGAACAGCTGCGCGAATGGTTGCTGGCGGCGATGGCTGCGCTGAATGAGCGCGAACGCTTCATCGTACGCGAGCGCAAGCTGCGCGATGATCCGCGCACCCTGGAAAGCCTGGGCGACGAACTTGGCCTGTCCAAGGAGCGCGTGCGCCAGCTTGAAGCGGCGGCTTTCGGCAAGATGCGCAAGAGCCTTGAAGCGCAATCGCGCGAGGTGCAGCACTTCCTTCTATGAGGGGCGTCTTTCCCCTGATCGCCGCGCTTGCCGTGGCTCTTGCCGCCCCTGTCGGGGCGGTTTCTCTTTCCGAGGCCTCGCTGTCGCGCATGGATGATGCCGAGATCATCCTGCTGGGAGAGGTGCATGACAATCCCTCCCATCACGCAGCACAGGCGGACCTTGTGGCGCGCATTGCCCCGCGTGCGGTGGTCTATGAGATGCTCAGCCCCGAGCAGGCAGGGCTGGTCACGCCCCAGCTGCTGGGCGACGCCGATGCCCTGGCCATGGCGTTGGACTGGTCCCAGAGCGGCTGGCCGGATTTTGCCATGTATCACCCGATTTTCCTAGCGGCCCCTGACTCGGTCGTCTTCGGCGCGGCGGTGCCGCGTGCTGCGGCACGCGCCTCGATGCAAAGCGGTATCGCGGCGGCCTTCGGGCCCGAGGCGGCGGTGTTCGGGCTGGCTGATCCCCTGAGCGAGACCGAGCAGGCGCAGCGCGAAGCCCTGCAGTTTGACGCCCATTGCGAGGCCTTGCCGCGCGATCTGTTGCCGACGATGGTGGATATCCAGCGCCTGCGCGATGCGCGTCTTGCGCAGGAGGCGCTGATCGCCCTTGAGCGCACCGGCGGGCCGGTGGTGGTGATCACCGGCAATGGCCATGCGCGCGCCGATTGGGGCGTGCCGCGCTTTCTGCGCCAGGTGCGCGGCGGGGTTCGGATCTTCAGCCTTGGCCAGACCGAGGACGGGGCGGTGTTGCCCGGTGCCTTTGATGCGGTGCTGGATGCGCCCTCGGTCGCGCGCCCGGACCCGTGCGATGCCTTTCGCAACTGACAATCGGCCGAGTGGATTGCCACTGGTCGATTGGGCGCGGCTTGCCTATGGTCGGGGCGTTGCAACAGAACCCTGAGGCGCCATGCTGACTGGTAAACGCATTTTGCTGATCATCGGCGGCGGGATCGCCGCCTACAAGTCTTTGGAGTTGATCCGCAGGCTGGCCGAGCGCGGGGCCTCGGTCGCGCCGGTGCTGACGCGCGCCGCGGAAGAATTCGTCACGCCGCTGTCGGTCTCGGCACTGGCGGGCGTCAAGGTACATCGCGACCTGTTCGACCTGACCGACGAAGCCGAGATGGGCCATATCCAGCTGTCACGCTCGGCGGATCTGATCGTTGTGGCTCCGGCCACGGCGGATCTGATGGCCAAGATGGCGCAGGGACTGGCGGGCGATCTGGCCTCGACGCTGCTCTTGGCGACAGATACGCCGGTTCTGCTGGCCCCTGCGATGAATGTGCGGATGTGGGATCACCCGGCCACCCGGCGCAACCGCGCCACGCTTGCCGGTGATGGCGTGGCCTTTGTCGGACCCAATGAAGGCGATATGGCCTGTGGTGAATTCGGGCCCGGGCGCATGTCGGAACCGATGGAGATCGTCGCCGCGATCGAGGCGCAGTTTGCCCATGGACCGCTGAGCGGCAAGCGGGTGCTGGTCACCTCGGGGCCGACTCATGAGCCGATTGACCCGGTGCGCTATATCGCCAACCGCTCATCCGGGGCGCAGGGCACGGCGGTGGCGCGGGCCCTGGCGGATCTGGGCGCGCATGTGGTCTTCGTGACCGGACCGGCCAGCGTGCCGCCGCCTGCGGGCGTCGAGGTGATCGCGGTGCAAAGCGCAGCCGAGATGGCGCAAGCCGTGCAGGCGGCCCTGCCGGTGGATGCCGGTGTCTTTGCGGCCGCCGTGGCGGACTGGCGCGTGGCGCAGGCTTCGGATCGCAAGCTGAAGAAATCGAAGGATGGTCTGCCGGTTCTGGAATTTGCCGAGAACCCCGATATTCTGGCCACGGTGGCGCAGATGGGTGCAGGGCGGCCCCGGCTTGTGGTGGGCTTTGCCGCCGAAACCCATGATGTCGAGGCCCACGCCACGGCCAAGCGCCTGCGCAAGGGCTGTGACTGGATCGTGGCCAATGATGTCAGCCCGGCCACGGGCATCATGGGGGGCAGCGAGAATGCCGTGACCCTGATCAGCGATGCGGGATCGGAGGTCTGGCCGCGTATGTCCAAGGATGCGGTCGCGCGCCAACTGGCCGAGCGGATCGCGGCGGCGTTGAATGGCTGATGCGGTGGTGATCCGGGTCACGCGGGATGCGGGCTTTGATGCCGCGGTGCCCTTGCCCGCCTATGAAACCGCCGGGGCGGCGGGGGCCGATATCCGCGCCAATCTGCCGGATGGAGATGTGCTGCTGGAGCCGGGCGCGCGGGCGCTGATTTCCACCGGGCTGCGGATCGAGATCCCCGAGGGCTTCGAGGTGCAGATCCGGCCCCGCTCGGGGCTGGCGCTGAAGCATGGGATCACTTTGCCCAATGCGCCGGGGACCATCGACAGCGACTATCGCGGCCCTCTGGGTGTGATCGTGATGAATGCCGGTGACGCGCCCTTTGTCGTGGAACATGGCGCGCGCATTGCCCAGATCGTCGTCGCGCCGGTGGTACAGGCAGAATTCGCGCTAGATAGCGGGTTGAGCGAGACCGCGCGCGGGGCGGGCGGCTTTGGATCAACGGGGACGAACTGATGCTTCTGGTCTTGGCAATGGCGGCGATGCTCTGGGGCATCGGTGCGGCGATGGGGGCACCCACCCGGGCACGGCTGATGATGATCGGGATGCTGTATGTCGGCGTTCTGATCCTGCAGCTGCTGTTGCCCGAGGGCCATGCGTTGCGCATGGCGACGGGGGAATCTCCGGCGCTCTGGCTGTTGATCGGCGGGTTCGTGGTGCTGACACTGATCTATCGCCGGGGTCTGGGCGCGCTGCGCCGCCGGGCCGAGGCGCGCGAGGCCGCTGCCGCTCCGCCCAAGGCGGCGGGGACGTTCTCCGAGGTCGAACTGAACCGCTATGCGCGCCATATCGTGCTGCGCGAGATCGGTGGGGCGGGGCAGAAAAAGCTCAAACAGGCGCGCGTTCTGGTGATCGGTGCCGGGGGCCTGGGGGCACCGGCGCTGCAATATCTGGCGGCTGCGGGTGTGGGGATCATCGGGGTGATCGATGACGACGTGGTGGACAATGCCAATCTGCAACGCCAGGTGATCCACCGCGACGCCGATATCGGTCTGCCCAAGGTGTTTTCCGCTCAGGCCGCGATGATGGCGCAGAACCCGTTCATCGAGGTGCGCCCCTACAAGCGGCGGCTGGACGAGACCAGCGCGCGCGAGCTGTTTGACGCCTATGATCTGATCCTGGACGGGACGGATAACTTCGAAACGCGCTATCTTGCGAACAGGACTGCTGTGGCGGCAGGCAAGCCGTTGATTTCAGGGGCCTTGTCGCAATGGGAGGGACAGCTGAGCGTGTTTGATCCTGCATCCGGCGCGCCCTGTTATCAATGTATTTTCCCCGAGGCTCCGGCAGAGGGGCTGGCCCCGTCCTGCGCCGAGGCCGGCGTGATCGGCCCCTTGCCCGGGGTGATCGGGTCGATGATGGCAGTCGAGGCGATCAAGGTGATCACCGGCGCGGGCCATGCGATGCGCGGTGAGATGCTGATCTATGACGCGCTTTGGGGCGAGACCCGCAAGATCGGGCTGGAGCGACGCGCGGATTGTCCGATCTGCGCACCGGATCTCGCGCGCGCGGTCTGAGCCGATGGTATCGGGGGGCCAGCCCCCCGAACCCCCCGGGATAGTTTCGGCAAGATGAAGAGGCGGCCTCAGAGCACCTGATCAAGATCGGCGATGATGTCCTCGGCATCCTCGAGGCCGACCGAGAGGCGGAAGATGCCGTCCCCAGCAAAGTCGCGATAGCTTTGGGCCTGTGCGCCTTCCAGACGGAAGGAGGACTTCATCAGCCCGGCGGTTTCCATCCAGAAGATCAGGCTGCGGTGATGGCCGAGCGAAACGGCATAGTGCACGATCTTCAGCTTTTCGATCATCGCCTGGGCGATGCGTTCGCCATCGGCGGCACTGCCGACCTGGAAGGACAGCATGCCCGAAGGATTGGCCATCTGGGATTGCGCCAGTTCATATTGCGGATGCGAGGGCAGGCCGGGATAGATCACCCGGGTCACGGAGGGATGGCTTTCGAGCCATTCGGCGACAGCCTGCGCGCCCGCCTGATGGGCCTTGAGGCGCAGTGGCAGTGTGGCGGCCCCGCGGGCAATGAGCCAGGCGTTGAAGGGCGACAGGATTCCACCGTGGTGAATGGAGGCTTCCAGCCGCATCTGGCGCACCAGGTCTGCGCGACCGGCCACCGCTCCGCCCACCGCATCGCCATGACCGCCGATGTATTTGGTGGTGGAATGCATGACCAGATCCACGCCCAGTGCCATGGCATCCTGCCCGATGGGTGAGGCAAAGGTGGAATCGGTCGAATGCAGCGCGCCCGCGGCTTTTGCCAGTTTCGAGATGGCTGCCAGATCGGTCAGGCGGCAGATCGGGTTGGCGGGGCTTTCGGAATGGATGAGTTTTGTATTGGGGCGGATGGCCCTGGCCACCGTCTGGGGGTCGGACATGTTCACGGCGCTGACCTCGACGCCCATGCGGGGCATCGTATCGCGGGCAAGCTCGGCAACACCGGCATAGGACACATCCGAAACGATGACGTGATCGCCCTGGCTGAGGAAGGTGAAGAAGATCGCCGAGGCCGCCGCCATTCCGGATGCGGTGCACAGGCATTCCTCGGCACCCTGCATCGCGGCGATCTTGGCCTCGAGCATGGCAACGGTGGGGTTGGCCCAGCGGGCATAGGCGAACGGCGAGTCAGGCGTCAGGTCATGGGCGGAAAAGCCCGAGACATCTTGCGAGACAAACGTAGAGGACATGTGGATCGCAGGGCCCGAGGCTCCGGTGGTGGCGTCGGGGGTTTCGCCCGCGTGAATGGCTGTCGTCATCGGGCCGGGCTTGCGGTTGGATGTGGGCATTTTCGGCTCCTTCATGCTGATGTCGGGGCAGGCTGGCGTAGATTGTCATGGCCTTCAACCGGAATATCACCGCGCGCTCTGGACCCTTGGCGGGCGCGCACCTAGCTTGGTGATCAAAGGAGACGCGTATCATGACCAACCCGCTTTTGACCAACTGGCAGACCGATTTTCAGATCGCCCCGTTCGACCGGATCGCCGACGCAGATTTTGCGCCTGCGCTGGAGGCGGCACTGGCCAGCCATCGCGCCGAGATCGAGGCGATCGCGGGCTCGCAGGAGGCACCGGATTTCGCCAATACCATCGAGGCGCTGGAAGCGGCGGGCGGGGATCTGGACAAGGTCCTGTCGGTGTTCTTTACCGTGGCAGGGGCAGACAGCAACCCCGCGCGCGAGGATCTGCAGCGGGCGTTTTCGCCCAAGCTGGCGGCACATTTTTCCGAGATCACATCGAACAAGGCGCTGTTCGCGCTGGTCGATGCGGTCTGGGAAGCGCGCGATGAATTGGAACTGAGCGAAGAGCAGGCGCGCGTGCTGATGCTGACGCGGCGCGGCTTTGTGCGGGCGGGTGCGGCACTGGACGGGGCTGCGGATGCGCGGATGAAAGAGATCAAATCGCGACTGGCCAGCCTTGGAACGGCCTTTACCCAGAACCTGCTGGCGGATGAGCGCTCGTGGTTCATGGAACTGGGCGAGGAGGATCTTGAAGGGCTGCCCTCCTTCGTGGTGGATACGGCGCGGGCGGCGGGGGCCGAAAAAGGCCGGGATGGCCCGGTGGTGACGCTGTCACGCTCGCTTATCGTGCCGTTCTTGCAGTTCTCGACGCGCCGCGATCTGCGCGCCCAGGCCTATAAGGCCTGGTGCGCGCGCGGGGCCAACGGCGGTGAAAGCGACAACCGCGCGATTGCGGCCGAGATCCTGGCGCTGCGCCATGAGCGCGCGCAGCTTCTGGGATACGAGAGTTTCGCCGACTACAAGCTGGAAACAGAGATGGCCAGAACGCCGGATGCGGTGCGCGATCTTCTGATGGCGGTCTGGGAACCGGCCCGCGCCCGGGCGCAGGCCGATGGTCAGGTGCTGGAAGCAATGATGCAGCAAGACGGTGTGAATGGCCCTCTGGAGGCGTGGGACTGGCGGTATTATGCGGAAAAACGGCGCAAGGCCGAGCATGACCTGGATGAGGCGACGCTGAAGCCCTATCTGCAGCTTGACCGCATGATCGAGGCGGCTTTTGCCTGCGCCAACCGGTTGTTCGGGCTTGAGTTTCGCGCGCTGGATATCCCGCTCTATCATCCGGATTGCCGCGCCTGGGAAGTGACGCGCAAGGGCGCACATGTGGCCGTGTTCATTGGCGATTACTTTGCGCGCGGCTCCAAACGCTCGGGCGCGTGGTGTTCGGCGATGCGCGCGCAGGCCCGGTTTCCCGATGTGCAGTCCCCGGTTGTGATCAATGTATGCAACTTCGCCAAGGGCGATCCGGCACTTCTGAGCTATGATGACGCGCGCACGCTGTTTCACGAGTTTGGCCATGCGCTGCATCAGATGCTGTCCAATGTGACCTATGAAAGCATCTCGGGCACCTCTGTGGCGCGCGATTTCGTGGAACTGCCCAGCCAACTTTACGAGCATTGGCTGGAGGTGCCCGAAGTTCTGTCGGAATTTGCCACCCATGCCGAAACCGGCGCGCCGATGCCACAGGACATGCTGGCGAAAGTTCTGAATGCGGCGACTTTCGACATGGGGTTCCAGACAGTCGAATACGTGGCCTCGGCGCTTGTGGATCTGGATTTCCATGACGGCGCACCGCCGACCGATCCGATGGCGGCGCAGGCGGCCACGCTTGAGCGGCTGGACATGCCGCAGGCTATCGGAATGCGCCACGCGACACCGCATTTTGCCCATGTGTTTTCGGGCGATGGCTATAGCGCGGGCTATTACAGCTATATGTGGTCCGAGGTGATGGACGCGGATGCCTTTGCCGCCTTTGAAGAGGCGGGGGATGCCTTTGATCCCGAACGCGCCCGAGCGCTGGAGGAGAACATTCTCTCGACAGGTGGCTCACGCGAGGCCGATCAGCTCTATGTCGCTTTCCGCGGCCGGTTGCCGGGTGTCGAGGCGCTTCTCAAAGGGCGGGGACTGGCGGCCTGAACGGCGCTGCGCGCCGTGCCTCCGGCAGCCGGTATTTGACTGCAAGAAGAAGCAGGAGGCACTTTCTTGCTTCTTCTTGTGAAAAATACGGCGGGGAGTTTGAGGGGCTGGCCCCTCAAGCCTGTGCTCAGTACCCGCGGGTGCGGTCGACAAGATAGAGGAATGGCTCACCAGCCTGACCGCGCCGGATGTTTTCCGCAATGGTTTTCGAGGACCAGGCGGCGCGGGTTTCCGAGGCGATGTGCGGCGTGACCGTCACCTTTGGGTGGTGCCAGTAGGGATGCTCGGCGGGCAGGGGTTCCACGCGGAATGTGTCCAGCGTGGCATGGCCGATCTGGTCGCTGTCCAGAGCCGCAAGCAATACGTCATCGTCGATGAGCGGGCCGCGTCCGGGGTTGAGGATCACCGCGTGCTTTGCCAGCAGCGCCAGCGTCTTGCCGTTCAGGGTGTTTTCCGTTTGCGGCGTGTCAGGCAGCAGCAGAACCACGATCTGTGCCCCGCTGAGGGCTTCGGTCAGGCCCTCGGCTCCATGCAGGCAGCGCAGGCCGTCGATCGCCTTGGGGCCTTGTGACCAGCCGGTGACCTGAAATCCGATCCGCGCGAGGCTTTCTGCGCAGGCGCGTCCCAGTTCGCCCAGGCCCAGAACCGTGACCTTGCGCTCCCAGGCGACGGGAGGGGCCTGGGATATCCACTCGCCGGGTTTGGCGTGGATGTGGGTATCCATCCCCAGATGGTGGCGCAGTGTATGTCCGGTGACCCATTCGACCATGCCCTGTGTCAGCGCGGGGTCGACCATGCGGGTCAGCGGCACGGTGAGGGTGGGGTTGTTGACCACCGCTTCGACGCCTGCCCAGAGGTTCATCACCGCCTTGAGCCGGGTGAAGGGGGTGAAGTCCGTCACCGCGCTGTTGGGGGCATAGATGATGTAATCGACCTCCTCTGGTGGGAAATCGGTGCGCAGATCCGCCTTGAGGCCAAGTTCGGCCAGGCTGTCGCGCAGGGGCTGTTCATAGTCGGGCCACCTCTCGTGGCGGGCGGCGAAGAGGATGTTGGTCATGCGAGGGCGCGCCTTATCGGGGTCTGTGGATATGGGCGCTTTGTACCAGTCCGAAGGCCACCATCAAGACCAGCATCGCCGAGCCGCCAAAGCTGACCATGGGAAGGGGCACTCCGACCACGGGCGCAAGGCCCATGACCATCGACATGTTCACCGCAAAGAACAGGAAGAAGTTCAGCGCGATGCCCAGTGTCAGCAGCGATGAAAACCGGTCGCGCGCGGCCAGCGCGGTCACCACGCAGAACACGATGATCAGTGTGTAAAGCCCCAGAAGGGAAAACGCACCGACAAAGCCGAACTCTTCAGCCAGCGTGGTAAAGATGAAATCGGTATGTTTTTCCGGCAGGAAGTTCAGCCGCGATTGCGTGCCCTGCATGAAGCCCCGTCCGGTCCAGCCGCCCGAACCAAGCGCGATCTTGGATTGCGTGATGTGATAGCCTGCCCCCAGCGGGTCACTGGCCGGATCAAGGAAGGTGTCGATGCGGCGGAACTGGTAATTCTGCAAGAGCTGCCAGTCAGTGCCGCGGCTCTGGAACACGGCTGTGACCAGCGCGACGCCCGCCGAGATCACGGCGACGAAATAGGCCCAGTGCACTCCGGCCAGGAACATCAGCCCGCCCCCGGCTGTCAGCAGCAGGATCGAGGTTCCCAGATCGGGCTGGCGCAGCACCAGATAGGTCGGGAACAGGATGATCAGCACCGGGATCAGCACCCAGAAAGGATGCGAGACGCGTTTGGCCGGAAGCCAGTCGTAATAGGCCGCCAGCAGCATCACGAGGGTGATTTTCGTCAATTCCGAGGGTTGCAGGCGCATGAACCCCAGGTCGATCCAGCGCTGCGCGCCCATGCCGACCAGACCAAAGAATTCAACCGCAATCAACAGCGCGATCGAGACGCAATAGGCCACCACCGCCATGTTGCGCCAGAACCAGATCGGCACCATGGCCACCACCAGCATCACCACCAGGCCCATGGCAAAGCGCTTCATTTGCGGTTCCGCCCAGGGGGTGAAGGAGCCGCCGGCAACGGAATAGAGCATCAGGAACCCGATGCAGGCCACCGCGATCACCAACAGCACCAGCGGCCAGTTCAGATAGAGCAGCTTGCGCGGACCGGTGGGGACCGATTTGACCGTATACTCAAGATAGCTCACGCGCGCCCGCTCCCTTCGGTATCGGCCAGGGGCATGACATTGCGCAGGCGCTCCTGCTGCGCTTCGATCCGGTTGCGATCCTTGGGCGGATAAGCGGTGAGCGGCGGCGGGCCGCCGTAAAGCGCCTGCAGCGTGATATCGCGCGCGATGGGGGCGGCGGCCGTTGAACCGCCTCCGCCATGTTCGACGATCACCGAGACGGCGATTCTGGGATTGTCAGCGGGGGCAAAGTTCACGAACAGCGCGTGGTCGCGCCGCTCCCAGGGCAGATCCTCGTTGCGGATCACACCCGAGGCACGTTCCGCGGCCGTGATGTTGCGCACCTGGCTGGTGCCGGTCTTGCCTGCGATGCGATAGCCCTCTTCGATGGAGCGGCTGCCATAGCCGGTGCCGCGCCGGTCGTTGGTGACGGCGTACATCGCGCGGCGCATCTTGCGCAGGTTGTTTTCGTTCAGGCCCATGTCCTGGCCCGCACCGCTGGGCTGTTCGACGCCGTTGATCGATTTCACCAGGCGCGGCGAGACACTGCGTCCGGTGGCAAGGCGGGCGGTCATCACCGCTAGTTGCAGCGGAGAGGCGAGCATGAAGCCCTGGCCTATCGAAGCGTTGACCGTATCGCCCACCAGCCATTCCTGGCCATGCACGCGCCGTTTCCAGGCGCGATCGGGGGCCAGTCCCCGCGCCACGGCGGACATGGGCACATCGTGGCGCACGCCAAGCCCAAAGCGTTCGCACATGGCGGCGATCTTGTCCTGACCGACTTTCAGCGCGAGGTCATAGTAATAGACATCACAGCTTTCCTTGAGCGAGCTTTGCAGATCGACCCAGCCGTGACCGGCGCGTTTCCAGCAGTGAAACCGGCGCCCGGAGACGTCGACATGCCCCGGGCAATAGACCGTGTCATCCGGGCCGATCAGCCCTTCCTCCAATGCGGCCATGGCCGTGATCATCTTGAAGGTCGAGCCGGGAGGATAGACGCCTTGCACGGATTTCGAGGCGAGCGGGCGGTAGGTGTTGTCCAGCAACGCCTTGTAATCGCTTGAGGAAATCCCGCGCACAAAGGTGTTGGGATCAAATGTCGGTGCCGAGGCGATGGCGAGCAGATCGCCGGTGTCGGTGTCCATGATTACCGCGCTTGCGCTTTCTTCGCCCAGACGGGCCTGGACATAGCCCTGCAATTCGGCATCGACGGTCAGCTGGATATCCGCGCCGGCTTCGCCTTCGCGGCGGTCCAGCTCGCGCATGACGCGGCCTGCGGCGTTGACCTCGACACGTTTGGTGCCGGCCTTGCCGCGCAGCTGGTCTTCCTGTTTGGCCTCAAGGCCGACCTTGCCGATCTGGAACCGCGGAATGCGCAGCAGCTGGTCCGGGTTCTCCAGCTTGGAGAGGTCGAAATCCGAGACCGGGCCGACATAGCCGACCACATGGGCGAAATCCGAGCCCCGCGGGTATTTGCGGGTCAGGCCGACTTCGGGCGCGACGCCGGGCAGGGCAGGGGCATTGACGGCGACGGTCGAGACGTCTTCCCAGCTGACCTGCTCGGCCACGGTGACCGGCAGGAAGGGCGGCGAGCGTTTGATCTCGGCCATGGCGCGGTTCAGCTGCTCTCCGTCCAGTTCGATCAACTGGCCCAGGCGGGTGATGACCTGTTCGACATCTCCGGCATCCTCGGGAACGATCACGATGCGATAGCTGGGTGTGTTCTGGGCGATCACCCGGCCTTCGCGGTCGAAAATCTCACCGCGTGCGGGCGGGATGAGGCGGATGTTGATGCGGTTTTCCTCGGCCAGAAGGCGGAACTGGTCGGCTTGTTCCAGTTGCAGATACCGCATGCGCAGCCCCAGCGCCCCGACGAAGGCCAGTTGAACGCCGCCCAACAGCATGGCGCGCCGGGTGAGGATGGTATGGCTTTTCTCGAGGTCCCGCGGGTTGTGTCTCATGGTCGCGATCCGATTGCATCATCATCGCCGGGAGCCAGTTTGCGCACACCCAGAAACAGATGCGAGACGAACACGACAAGCGGGTAGATCAGAATCGTCATCAGCATCTGGATGAGCGTCAGCCCCAGCGGGGCCTGATCTACCATAAGAAGCGAGAGAATTACACGGTTGAGAACGAAAACCGCGATCACAACAAGGCCAGCGGCAGCCCATTCGCCCGCAAAGCTGGCATCGCGCAGGCCGATGGCGCGGGTCTTGAGCTGTTCGGTCCCCAGCACCACCAGAAAGGCCATGAGGCCCGGCGGGCGTTGCAGCAGCAAATCCGCCAGAAGGATGACCATGGCGATCAGCAGGGCCGGCACATAGTCGGGCCGTCGCAGAGCCCAGGCAAAGGTCAGGGCAATCAGCAGGTCCGGCCCGGCCCATGAGGGCGGCAGGGTGCTGAGCGGCAGCAGTTGCCAGAACAAGATCCCGAGGGCCAGCAGCACGAAGACCGCGCGCATGCCCAAAAGCTGAGAGGAAAAGGCGCTACCCATCGGTGGCTGCGGGTTCGGTCTGGCTGAGGTTGTCCTGGGGCAGGATCAGGCGGCCGGGGTCATCGACCCGTTCGGTGCCGTGATGGCGCAGCAAGCGCAAGAATTCCAGGCGCTGGAAATCCGCCGACAGGCGCACGCGCAGCCGTCCGCCGCGATCTGCGGCCACCTGACCGATCAGCAAACCGGCCGGGAACAGCCCACCATCGCCCGAGGTCACCACCCGGTCCCCGGGGCGAACCAGTTCGGCGTTTTCGATGAAATCCAGCAGGGGCGCGGCCGAGTTGTCACCCGCGACAATCGCCGTCTGGCCCGAGGGCTGGATCGTGGCGGGCACGCCGCTGGTCGCGTCGGTCAGCAGGATCACCCGCGAGGTGTTGTCACCCACCCCCGAGACACGGCCCACAAGCCCGATCCCGTCCATCGCCGCCCAGCCATCCAAGATCCCGTCGCGTGCGCCCACATTCAGCAGGACAGACTGACGAAAGGGCGATCCGCTGTCAGCGATCACCACGCCGGTGATATAGGTCAGACGCGGATCAAGACGTACATTGTTCAGATCCAGTAGCCGGGCGTTTTCCTGTTCAAGCTGCAGGGCCGCCTCTTTCCAGGCCTGCATCTGGCGCAATTCGCTGCGCAATTCGCGGTTCTGATCCACCAGGCGCTGATAGGATTGCACATTGCGCACCAGCGATACGGCCCCTGTCACAGGGGCCATCAGCCAATCCATACTGGGCATGATCTGATCGGTTACCTGGGCGCGAAACCTCTCGACGCGGGGGCTATCTATGCGCCAGACAAGGAAAATTCCCAAAAGGCAAAGCAGGAGAACCCCCAGAAGCAAGCGTCTGAGGGGGCCTGTGTATTCGTCCTGCTGTGACCGGTTCTTGGCCAAGGGCACTCCGTGTCAGGGGTGTCTTGCGCAAAAGCCTGCGCGCGTCAGCTGTCGTAGTCAATCGCGTGGCGCAGCTGTTTTTCGAATTCCAGCGCCTTGCCGGTGCCCAGAGCCACGCAGTTCAGGCTTTCGTCGGCGATGGAAACGGCCAGACCCGTCTGCTCACGCAGGGCCAGATCCAGATCGCCTAGGAGCGCTCCGCCCCCCGTCAGCATCACGCCGCGGTCCACGATATCCGCACCCAGATCGGGTGGCGTGGTTTCCAGCGCGGTCATCACCGCTTCGCAGATCTGCTGCACGGGTTCTGCCAGAGCTTCGGCGACCTGCGCCTGGCTGATCTCGATCTCCTTGGGGACACCGTTCAGCAGGTCACGGCCGCGAATCTGCATCGACTGACCGCGCCCGTCATCCGGCATGCGGGCGGTGCCGATCGAGGTCTTGATGCGCTCGGCGGTGCTTTCGCCGACAAGCAGGTTCTGCTGGCGGCGCAGATAGTTGATGATCGCTTCGTCCATGCGGTCCCCGCCCACCCGGATCGAGCGGGCATAGACGATGTCACCCAGCGACAGAACCGCAACTTCGGTCGTCCCGCCGCCGATATCGACAACCATGTTCCCGGTCGGATCGGTGATGGGCATGCCCGCGCCAATGGCGGCTGCGATCGGTTCGGCAATCAGCCCGGCCTTGCGCGCGCCGGCAGACAGAACCGACTGACGAATGGCGCGTTTTTCAACCGGCGTGGCACCGTGGGGCACGCAGACGATGACCTTGGGTTTGGAAAAGGTCGAGCGTTTGTGCACCTTGCGGATGAAATGCTTGATCATTTCCTCGGCAGTGTCGAAATCCGCGATCACACCTTCGCGCATCGGGCGGATGGCCTCGATGCTGCCGGGTGTGCGGCCAAGCATCAGCTTGGCATCTTCACCCACGGCAAGCACCTTCTTCACGCCATCCTTGACGTGATAGGCCACCACCGATGGTTCGGACAGAATGATCCCTCGGCCTTTGACATAGACCAGGGTGTTCGCCGTCCCGAGGTCGATTGCCATGTCTGCGGAAAACAGACCGCTCAGTTTGCCTAAAATGGACATGTAAAAGGGTGTTCCTGCCTGGGGTTTATGTTGGCCCGCGAGTCGGCTCACAGACCAGCAGGGTTATAGGGCGAGGAGGCTGCAAGCAAAAGGGGAGAATCCGCTGCACCCGGCGCGTTTCCGCCGCATTGGGCCCGGTTTCAACCCCGGTGCCTCGCGCTGTCTGCCTGCCCGGCGCGCGCTGGCTCAGCCGTCATTTTGCAACGCGCCGTTTTCCCATGTGCCGGACTCTTCCTGACCGGTGGCATAGCGCATGGTTCCCGCCCCCTGGCGTTTGCCGTTCAGGAACGTGCCTTCATAGACATCACCATTGGCATAGGTCGCCACCCCTTGCCCATTGATCTCGCCGCTTTGCCATTGGCCTTCATAGACAAAGCCCGAGGCCATCTCGATCCGGCCCTGCCCGGCGCGCTGGCCATTGAAGAACTCACCCGTATAGACCGAGCCATCCGGATAGCTTGCGGTGCCCTGACCATGGCGCTGCCCGTTCAGCCATTCGCCCTCATAGCGATAGCCATCGGCATAGGTCATGACACCCTGACCGTGATTGCGCGCATCCTTGAACTGGCCCTCGTAGACAACACCATTGGCATAGACCGCACGCCCCATGCCGTCGATGACGCCCGCGCTCCAGTCGCCCTCATAGGTCGAGCCATCGGGATAGGTGATCTTGCCGGTGCCATCCGCCAGATCATCGCGAAAGGTGCCGACATAGACCGACCCGTCCGGATAGGTCACGCGGCCTTCGCCCTCGATGCGCCCGGCAACCCAGTTGCCGGTATAGAGAAACCCGTCCACGCCCCGGAAAGTGCCCTGCCCGTGGCGGCGGTCATCCAGGAATGCGCCCTCATAGACATCTCCATTGCCATAGGTGACCGTCCCCTGGCCCTGTCGCTGCCCGTCAGCCAGCGTGCCCTGGTAGACATCCCCATTGGCCTGCGTCAGCGTCCCGGTGCCGTTGATCTGCCCATTGGCCCAAAGCCCGACATAGGTCAGACCATCCGGCAGCGTCAGCGTGCCTTCGCCCTCGCGTTTGCCATCCACGATCTGGCCTTCATAGACCGCGCCATCGGGATAGGTGATCTTGCCCATCCCCTGTTTGACACCATTCACCCAGTCGCCGCGATACTCATAGCCGCCCGGGCTGGTCATCACGCCTTTGCCATCGTGCTGGGCATTGCGGAAACTGCCCTCATAGCGCACGCCATTTGCATAGACCGCCACGCCCTGCCCATTTATGACGCCGTCCAGCCAGCCGCCTTCATAGGTCGAACCATCCGAAAAGGTGATCTTGCCGATCCCGTTGGGCTTGCCCTTGGCGAAGGCACCTTCATAGACCGAGCCGTTGGGAAACTGCGCCACGCCCTGCCCGAGGATTTCGCCATCCACCCAGTCGCCGGTATAGGAATAGCCATTGGGCAGCGTATAGGTTCCGGTGCCGTGCTGGAGCCCGCCCTTGAACTCGCCCTCATAGATGCCGCCGTCTTCATATTGCTTGGTTTGCATCTGCGCGGCCAGTGGCCCGGCCGATGAAATGGCCAGTGACATGGCCAGCATCAGCGCTGCGATCCTGCTCAATCCCGACATGGTTTGTGTCTCCGACCTGTTCCTGGGGGCGTCCTGAAAGGTATGCGCAGGGGCCGCGCGCTTCAACGACTTTTGGTGCGCTTTGCCTTTTCCTCGGGCGGTGATCTGCTACATGGGCACAGCAAGCTTGAGAACGAGGGCATGATGGCTGACCGTTTCCGCATCACATTGGCGCAGCTGAACCCGGTTGTCGGCGACATTGCCGGCAATGCAGCGCAGGCCCGCGCCGCCTGGCAGGCCGGGCGTGAGGCAGGGGCCGACCTGGTGGCGCTGCCCGAGATGTTCATCACCGGCTACAATGCACAGGATCTGGTGATGAAACCGGCCTTCTACATGGCCGCGTTCGAGGCTGTTCAGCACCTGGCCAGAGAGTGCGCGGATGGCCCGGCACTGGCCATCGGCGGGCCCTATGTCGAAGGGACCCGGCTGTTCAACGCCTATTTCATTCTGCGCGAGGGGCGCATCGCCTCGACCCAGCTGAAACATCATTTGCCCAATGAAACCGTCTTTGACGAGGTGCGGATCTTTGAGTCCGGCCCCCTGGGCGGTCCCTACACCATAGGCGACACCCGCATCGGCAGCCCGATCTGTGAAGATGCCTGGCACGAGGATGTGGCCGAAACCCTGGTCGAAACCGGAGCCGAGTTCCTGCTGGTGCCCAATGGTTCGCCCTATTACCGGGGCAAGTTCGAAACCCGGCTCAACCATATGGTGGCCCGGGTGATCGAGACCGATCTGCCGCTGATTTATCTCAACATGGTGGGCGGGCAGGATGATCAGGTCTTTGACGGGGGCTCTTTCGCGCTGAACCGGGGCGGCAAGCTGGCACAGCTTTTGCCGGTCTTTGACGCCACGATTGCCCAGCTCGACCTGATCCGTGGTGCGCAGGGCTGGGACATCGTCGAAGCCGACAAGGCGCACCACCCCGACGAATGGGAGCAGGATTACCGCACCATGGTCACGGCCCTGAAGGATTACATGGCCAAGACCGGGTTCAAAAAGGTTCTGCTGGGCCTGTCGGGGGGCATCGATTCGGCGCTTGTGGCGGCGATCGCGGTTGATGCGCTGGGGGCTGAAAACGTGCGGTGCGTGATGCTGCCATCCGAATATACCTCGGCTGAAAGCCTCGAGGATGCGACCGCCGTCGCAACCCGCCTTGGGTGCCGCTATGACACCGTCCCGATCAGCACGGCGCGCGATGCAGTAAGCGAGACGCTCGCCCCGCTGTTTGCGGGCACCGAACCGGATCTGACCGAAGAAAACATCCAGTCCCGCCTGCGGGGTCTGTTGCTCATGGCGCTCAGCAACAAGTTCGGCGAGATGCTGTTGACCACGGGCAACAAATCCGAGGTGGCCGTGGGATATGCCACGATCTATGGCGACATGGCGGGGGGCTACAATCCGATCAAGGATCTCTACAAGACCCGCGTCTTCGAGACCTGCCGCTGGCGCAACGAAACCCATCGCGACTGGATGATGGGCCCGGCGGGCGCGGTGATGCCGGAGCGCGTGATCACCAAACCCCCCAGCGCGGAACTGCGCCCGGACCAGAAAGACAGCGACTCGCTGCCCGACTACCCGGAACTGGACGCGATCCTCGAGATCCTGATCGACGGCGACGGCTCGATTGCCGATTGCGTTGCCGCCGGCTTTGCCGCCGAAACCGCCCGCAAGATCGAGCATCTGATCTACATCAGCGAGTACAAACGCTTTCAGTCCGCCCCCGGCGCGCGGCTGACCAAACATGCCTTCTGGCTGGATCGTCGCTACCCGATCGTGAACCGGTGGCGCGATCCGGGCTGACCCCTGCTTCTTTCTGGTAAAAATACCCCGGTGCGGCGGTCGAATATGGCTGGACGCGGGCAAGGAATAGAGCAGACTTTGCCCCATGCCCGGCCCCATGCTCGATCCCGTTCCCACTGACATGACGCTGCCCGAGAGGGTGGATTGCGTCGTGATCGGCGGCGGGATCATCGGTACGTCAACCGCTCTGGAACTGGCCGAACGCGGCCTCAGCGTGGCGCTGTGCGAAAAGGGCCAGATCGGAGCCGAGCAATCCTCGCGCAACTGGGGATGGGTGCGCATGTCCTGCCGTGATCCGCGCGAAATTCCGCTGATGGCGGCAGCGATCCGGCAGTGGGAAGGGATGGAGACGCGCACGGGTCAGCGCATGGGATATGCCCAGACCGGAATCCTGTTCACCGCCCCCTCGGCGCGGGACTATGCAAAATATCAGCGCTGGGCCGAACATCTTGGCCCGTATCAGATCGAATCCCGGATGATCGAAGGGCACGAGCTTGACGCGCTCCTGCCCGGGCACAGCCTGCGCCTGAAGGGCGCGCTTTACACGCCCAAGGATGGTCGGGCCGAGCCGCAATGGGCCGCGCCGGGCATCGCCAAGGGCGCGCGCGCGGCCGGTGCCACGATCCACACGGGCTGTGCGGTGCGCTCGCTTGATATCCAGGCGGGGCGGGTCAGCGGGGTGATCACCGAAAAGGGACGTATCCGCTGTGACGCGGTGGTGCTGGCGGGGGGCGCGTGGTCGCGCCTGTTTGCCGGCAATGCCGGGATCGAGCTGCCGCAGCTCAGGGTGATCAATACCGTCATGCGCACGACCGCTGTCGAGGGTGGGCCGGAGGCCTCGGCCTGGGCGGCGGATTTCGCGATCCGCAAACGGGCGGATGGCGGCTTTACCATCGCCTGTGGCACCTACAGCGTGGTTGATCTGGTGCCGGACAACTTTCGCCTGATGCGCCAGTTTCTGCCGGCGTTGCGCGCGGAATGGGCATCCTTGCGCTTTCGCCTGTCGGATCGCTGGCGTCAGGAAGCGGGCGAGGCGCGCAGCTGGCTGCCCTCGCAGATCACACCGTTCGAGCAGACCCGCGTGCTGGATCCGCAACCTGTGGAGCGAATCATGCGGAGCAGCTGGGCGGCGGCGCGGCGGGCCTTTCCGGTGCTCAACCAGGCTCAGATCGCGCAATCCTGGGCAGGCATGATTGATGTCACACCCGATGCGATCCCGGTGATTTCCCCGGTCGAGACGCTGCCGGGGCTGTTCATCGGCACCGGTTTTTCCGGCCATGGCTTTGGCATCGGGCCCGGTGCCGGCGTATTGCTGGCGGATCTTGTCACCGGGCGCGCGCCCGTGGTCGATCCCCATGATTTCCGCCTCAGCCGGTTCAGCGATGGCAGCAAGATCCGCCCCATGGACGAGTTCTGATCATTCCCACCAGGGGTCGATGGCGGCGATCTGGGCATCGGACCAGCCGAAGTGATGGGCGAATTCATGGATGGTGACATGGGTCACCAGGTCCTCAAGCGAGACATCTGCCCGCTCGTTCAACTCGGCCAGGATGGGCTGGGCAAACAGCCATACGATATCCGGGCCGGCCGGGCTGTCCATCACGGATTTCTCGGTCATCGGGATGCCGTCATAAAGCTCCGTCAGATCTAGCGGATCGTCTATCTCCATCTCCTGCAGGATTTCTGCAGGCGGCCAATCTGTGACCTGGAGCACAACCTCGAAGGCCGCCCTGCGAAAGGCAGCCGGTAAGGCCTCGACCGTCGCCCGGGCGATGGTTTCGATCTGGATCAGGTGGGGATCGGACGCGGTCATGGCCCCTATCATAAGGCGCGGGCCGCGATCAGGAAAGACATGAGTGACCCTGCCCGCATCGGGGCAGGGTCGGTGATTTCTCAGAGCATCAGCTGATAGCTGTGCGGCACGTATTTGAACGAGTCGCCGTCCATTTCGACAAAGCCGACACCCGGCCAGGGCATGTGATAGCCGATCAGGGCGGCACCTTCATTGGCCATCATGGTCAACAGGCTGCGGCGGGTGGCGGCTGCGGCTTCCTTGTCCATGTCAAAGCGGACTTCCCAATCGGGATTTGCCAGAGACCAGACATAGTGATTGGCGAAATCCGCACCCAGCATCAGCAGTTTGCCGCCTGCATCGATCATATAGGTCATGTGGCCGGGGGTATGGCCGAAGGCTTCGACGGCGCTGATGCCGCTGGCCACGTCATTGCCGCCTTCCAGGAAGGTCATCTGATCGGCAAGCGGAGCAACCATGTTGTCATAGCCTTCGTTGCCTTTGCCCTTCCAGGAGTCAAATTCGACCCGACCGGTGACATAACGTGCATTGGGGAAGGTAGGCGCGCCATCTGTCATCAGACCGCCGATGTGATCGCCATGCATGTGGGTAAGGACGACCACATCCACCTGATCGGGCGTGTAACCGGCAGAGGCCAGCGCCGCGGTGGTGGCGGGTCCGTTCAGGCCGGTGTCAAACAGGATCAGTTCCGCCCCGGTGTTCACAACCGTGGGGGTAAAGAAGAACTGTGCGGCATCCGTGGGCAGCTTGGCCGCTGCGGAAACTGCGGCGAATTCCTCGGGCGTGACATTCATGCCGAAGATCGTCTGTGGATCGGGCACGGTGCGTGTACCGGCCAGAATCGTTGTCACTTCGAAATCGCCCATCTTGAAGCGGTTGAAGGGCGACATGCCCATACCCATCATGGGTGCACTGGCACTGACCTGGGTTGCGGCTGCGGCCAGAGGAAGGGCAGCGGCACCGGCCAATGCGGCGCGGCGTGTGAACTGGGGAGCGTCGGACATAGGCAATGGCCTCTCTTGAGTGATGAACAGTATCCAAGGATAGTGCGAGAAATCAGCGTGGCCAGAGTGTGTCGCGCATTCCGCGCCTGACAGGACCCGGTTTTCGGTAACAATGCCTTGATGACCGGTGCAGCCGTCCCGATTGCCCGCGAGAGTCCGGCCATTGCTGGACAATCCACAGCCCTTGTGAGAAGAGCGCGCCAACAGGAGACACCCGATGACCACCACTCGTTTTGCGCCGTCCCCCACCGGATATATTCACGTTGGAAACCTGCGCACCGCGCTGATGAATTATCTCATCGCCCGCAAGTCCGGCGGCACCTTCATCCTGCGCATTGACGACACCGATCCCGAGCGATCGAAAGAAGAATATGTCGATGCGATCAAGGAAGATCTGGAGTGGCTTGGCCTGACCTGGGACCGGATCGAGAGACAGTCGCTGCGTCTGGACCGGTATGCCGAAGCCGCCGATCAACTGCGCGCCATGGGCCGGTTCTATGAGGCGTTCGAGACGCCGACCGAATTGGATCTCAAGCGCAAGAAGCAGCTGAACATGGGCAAACCGCCGGTTTATGACCGCGCCGCACTTGCACTGACTGATGCGGAACGCGACGCGCTGCGCGCCGAGCGCGGTGAGGGTGTCTGGCGCTTCAAGCTCGATCAGGAACGGATCGAATGGAACGATGGCATTCTGGGCGATATCTCGATTGATGCCGCCAGCGTCAGCGATCCGGTTCTGATCCGTCAGGATGGTCAGGTGCTGTATACGCTGGCCTCGGTCGTGGATGATACGGATATGGGCGTGACCAATGTGGTGCGCGGCTCGGATCACGTCACCAACACCGCCACCCAGATCCAGATCATTCAGGCGCTGGGCGGTACGGTGCCAAGTTTCGCCCATCACTCCCTGCTGACCGGCCCGCAGGGCGAAGCGCTGTCCAAACGTCTGGGCACGCTGGCCCTGCGCGATCTGCGCGAACAGGGGGTTCAGCCCATGGCTCTGCTCAGCCTGATGGCGCGGCTTGGATCGGCTGATCCGGTCGAGCTGCGCACCGATATGGCCGAGCTGATCGAGGGTTTCGACATTGCGCGCTTTGGCTCGGCTCCGACCAAATTCGATGTCGAGGATCTGTTTCCCCTGACCGCGCGCTATCTGCATACGCTGCCTTTGGAGGCCGTCGCGGCTGAGATTGCGGCCATCGGCGTGCCGGCGGATCTGGCCGGGCAGTTCTGGACCGTGACGCGCGACAACATCACGACGCTGCATGATCTTGAGGGCTGGTGGACGCTGTTGCGCGATGGTGCCGAGCCGGTCATCGACGAGGAAGACCGCGCCTTCGTGGCCGAGGCCCTGACGCTTCTGCCCGAAGGCCCGTTTGACGCCGACACCTGGAGCACCTGGACAGCCGCCGTGAAAGACGCGACCGGACGCAAGGGCCGGGGGCTGTTCATGCCGCTGCGCAAGGCGTTGACGGGGCAAAGCCACGGCCCGGACATGAGCGCGGTGATGCCGCTGCTCCAACGGGTGCGCGCGCGCGACTGACGGTTGACGGTTCAGCCTCGCTTTTCGGCTCCGTGCGCGGCAGACTGCCCCGCAATTGCGTGGAACCGAAGGGAGCGCGCGCCATGTGGCCGGACCGCCGTCTGACCGATCTGCTGGGGATCGAGCATCCGATCCTGCAAGCCCCCATGCTGGGCAGTTGCACCCCTGAACTGGCCGCCGCCGTCACCGGCGCGGGCGGGCTTGGGGCCCATGCCTGCGGAACATTGCCTGCCGACGAGGTGCGCGCGCGTGCCCGCGCGGTGCGGGCGCTGACCAACGGTGCCTACAACCTCAATCTCTTCGTGCTGCCGGCAAACGCGGCCCCCGCGCAGCCGGGACCGCAGGCGCGCGCGGTTCTCGAAGCCGCCTATGCGCGCGCGGGGCTTGAGCTGGCGGACGGGGATCTGCCTCCGATCCCGGCCGCACCTGACCCTGAGGTGATCGACGCGCTGGTCGAGACGGCACCACCTGTCGTGTCCTTTCATTTCGGCCTGCCGGACGCCGTCGCGATGGACCGGCTGCGCGCGGCGGGTATCCGCATCTTCGCGTCGGCAACCTGCGTGGCCGAGGCGCTCAGGCTCGAACGCGCCGGGGTGGACGCGGTGATCGCGCAGGGCTGGGAAGCCGGCGGGCATCGCGGTTCATTCACTCCGGGCCTTCCAGCCGACGGCGTGGCCACGATGGCGCTGGTGCCGCAGATCGCGGACGCGGTCTCGGTCCCGGTGATCGCCGCTGGCGGCATCGCAGACGCGCGCGGCATTGCCGCGGCACTGGCGCTGGGGGCATCCGGCGTGCAGATGGGCACCGCGTTCCTGCGCTGTCCCGAGGCGGCCACCGATCCCCGCCGCCGTGCGCGCCTCGCGGGTGCCGATGACTCCGGCACCACCGTCACCGACGCCGTCTCGGGTCGGTCGGCACGGGGCGCGCGCAGCGCCTACGCCGCCGATATGGCACCGCTGGCCGGAACGCTTGCCCCGTTCCCGGCAATGTACGCGCTGTTGCAGCCGCTTCTGGAGGCCGGCGCAGGAGAGATGGACGCCTATGCCAGCTTCGATCTGTTTGGGCAGGCCGCGGCCCTCGGCGGCGAAGAGCCTGCCGCCGATCTTGTCGCGCGGCTGGCCCGGGAAACGCGGGAGCGGCTTGGTTGGCTGGGTCACGCGACCTGACCCTGCGGGGCGCTGGTCCTAGTCGGGGCGCAGCACCCGCGCCCCCACGCGCGCCAGTTCCTCGAAGACGAGCGCGTGTTCTTCCGGCGAAAGCCTTTGATGCCGGGGATAGCGCGGCTCGTCCCGGTCATCGAGAATCGGTGCACCCCAGCCATCGGTCGTGTCGAAGAACCGGGTGACGCCCTCCCGCCCGAAGTGGCGCAGATAGCCCTGAATGACCACGTCGAGATAGCTCAGAAGGATGGGATAGTCGTTGCTGGGGTGTCTGTGCCGGCCCTCGGGCACGGCATATACGGCAATCTCGGTCGCCTCGCTGCGGGTATGGATGACGCTTTGGCTGACCGGCACGCGTTCATAGGCCCATTCGCGCGCATCCAGCGCGGCCCAGTCATTGCCGGGCACATGGGCGATCATGCCGTCGATCTCGCAGGTGGGGTCCGCGACAGCCGTCAGAAAGGCTACCGGGCGCAGATCTGTATGACGCCAGGCGCGCCGCCATCCGCTCAGGCGGGCTGTCTGGGGATCGGGAAAGTCATGGGTGGCCGTGTTCACAAGGCTGCCATAGCCAAAAAAGTAAGGGGCAGGGGACATGCATCTTTCCTTGAGCTGAATTGATGTATGTCAAACCGTCATTTCCGCGGATGTGCAAGATGGTCAGCATCTGGTCGAAGAAAGGACTGTGTTCGTGCGCATTACGAAACGAACCAATATCGCCGTCAGACTGTTGATGTTCTGCGGTGCCAATGCGGATCGGCTGGTCACCAAGGCTGAGATTGCCCAGCGCTGCAATGTCTCGGAAAACCACCTGGCCCAGGTGATTAACCAATTGAGTCAACTGGGTTATCTGCACACGCAACGAGGGCGAAACGGTGGCATGACACTGGCGCGGGACGCCGGTTCAATCTGTATCGGGGATGTCTTTCGCGATGTGGAGGGCGACCTGCCGATTGCAGAGTGTTTTGCCGATGCCGACAACACCTGTCCGCTGGTTTCGGCCTGCCGACTCAGGCTGGCCTTGGCGGATGCGGCGCAGGCATTTTACGCCTATCTGGATGACATCACGCTGAATTCGCTGATCTGCGACAATGTCGATCTGCTGAAGATCCTGAACCCGGTCGCCTGCGGGCGCTGATCATTCGCGTGCACGCAGCACCTGCGCGGGACGGGCCGCAAGGGGTCGCCAGGCAAAGGCGAGCCCGGCCAGAAGCGTGGCCAGCACCCCGCCGCCCACGATCCCGAAGGCCGAGGGCCAGATCACGTTGAAATCGGTATCCATCACGAAATAGCTGACCGCCCAGCCGCCGCCGATCCCCGCCGCGAGGGCCACGATCCCGGCACCGGCACCCAGAATGGCGGCGCGCAGGGCAAAGGATTTCAGGATGCGGCCGCGTCCCGCCCCGAGCGTCTTGAGGACGGCAGCCTCGTAGGTGCGCGCGCCTTCGCCGGCGGCGGCGGCACCGATCAGGACCAGGAAGCCGGTCAGAAGCGTGGCGGCGGCACCATAGGAGGTGGCGGCCGCCAGACCTGCCAGAAGGTCGGTCACCTGATCGATCGCGTCACGCACGCGGATGGCGGTGATATTGGGGAACTGCCCGGCCAGATCGCGCAGGATCTGCGCTTCGGCCTCTTCCTCGGCATAGACGGTCGAGATGAAGCTGTGCGGTGCCCCGGCAAGGGCTGCGGGGTTCATCGACATGATGAAGCCGATCCCGGCGGTGGAAAAGTCGACTTCGCGCAGGGAGGTGATCTCGGCGGTGATATCGCGGCCGAGGATGTTGATGGTCAGCTTGTCGCCCAGCGTGAGGCCCATTTCCACCGCTTCCTCGGCGGCAAAGCTGATCTGGGGCGGGCCGTCGTAATCGGGGGCCCACCATGTGCCTGCTGTCAGGGTGGTGTTGTCGGGCAGATCGGTGGAATAGGTGACACCCCGGTCGCCTTCGAGAACCCAGTGCCCGCCCGCCACCTCGCGGGCGGGGCGATCATTGATCCGCGTGATGATCCCGCGCAGCATCGGTGCGCTGTCCACCCGGCTCACGGCAGGATCGTTTTCCAGCCGCTCGGTAAAGCCCGGCATCTGGTCGCGCTGAATGTCGACAAAGAAATAGGACGGGGCGACTTCGGGCAGATCGCCGGTGATGGCGTTGCGCAGATTCCCGTCGATCTGGCCCACCGCTGCAAGCACCGACAGGCCCAGACCCAGCGAGATCACCACCGAGGCCGCGCCCTCGCGCGGGCCGCTGATGGCCCCCAAGGCCCATCTCAGCGCGGGGCGGCCGCGTGCAGCGCGCCCCGAGCGG
>NZ_JBASXK010000119.1:0-3251 GCF_049276915.1 Aestuariivita sp.
GATCTCTATCTCCGCACCCTGCCCTGCCGCATGCGCAGCCTGCGCCGCGGCCGGATCTACCATATTCCCGATCGCCCCCGATGCGCCCTGTGCCACCATCGCCCGAAGCATGCCTGTCGTGTTGCTGTCACCGCCCGCACCGGGATTATCTTGCGTATCCGCGATCACCACAGGCTTGGACGCGTCGCGGGCAACGCGCATTGCCTCGATCACGCCCGCGTCCGGCTCAAAACTTTCACCGGCAAGGGATGTTTCTGCGTCCAGCACGGCGCGATTGATCGTGTCAGCGGCAAGGTCGGCGGCTGCCTGAGTGGCGCCATAGCTCACCACCGTAGGCCCGCAGCCGGGAAAATCCGCCGCAGGAAATCCAAAAAAGAATGAGGTGCTGGCAACGTCGCCGCCCTCCTGAGCCGCTGTCAGATCATACAGCGCCCGACCCGGCTCTCCTCGCGTGCTTTGCCACGCGATGGGTACAAGGAACGGCAGCCGACGGAACGCCTTGGCGAAAGGCGCGCCGCGCTCCATCAGCGCTTCCAGTTGCGCCGCAGCGCGGTGGCCCGTCTCGGCCATGTCCAGATGGGGATAGGTTCGGAACCCCACCAGCACATCCGCCGCGGCGACCATCTGTGCCGTGATATTGCCGTGCAGATCCAGCGCCGCGGCGATGGGAACGTCAGGACCCACGGCGGTGCGCACGCGCTCAAGAAGTGCGCCCTCGCCGTCGTCGAGATGCTCGGCAACCATCGCACCGTGCAGGTCCAGAAAAATACCGTCGAGCGGGCCTGCCGCGAGAATGCCCGCAATTATATCGCCTGTGATGCTTTCGTAGGCAGTTTGGGACACATGCGCCGATGGAATCGCACCAGCCCACAGGATGGGGGCCATTTCCCATCCCGCTGATTCGCCAAAAGTAACCGCGCCGCCGATCCCCAGATTGATGTCGCGTCCCTGGGTCAGCACCGCCGCGCCACGCGCCAATGGCATGTAACCGCCCCCTTGGACGAAGTCGCTCATCTGCGCCTTGCTTGGCGCGAAAGTATTTGTTTCGTGCAGAAAACCGGCCAGTGCCACGCGCTTTGACATTCTATTCTCCCTGATTTGCTGCGCAGATAAGGGAGGCTGATCCACCGCAATCGTCACAACAATATATTGCAAAGCAATACACTCACATCTTATATAGATCCTAGAGCATTCTCCTATTTACAGTCAAACAGTCAATCGGATCCTATGGGAGGGCCGCCATGCCCCGCAACACCACCCGCGCGGAGCCGGGCAAACGGGCACTGACAGACGGCGACCGCGCCGGATCGCTGTTTGTTCAGTCGGTGGAAAAGGCGATGGCCGTATTGTCAGCGTTTCATCATGCCGATGGCCCGCTCACCCTGACCGATATCGCCAGACGCGCAGAATTGGATCGAAGTGCTGCCCAACGTATGGTGCACACCCTGCGGGCAATTGGCTATATTGAACGCGATGCGGACGGGCATGGCTTTGTACCCGGTCTGCGCATCCTCGATCACACGCTCGATTATCTGCGGATAAATCCACTGGTGCGGCAGGCCACGCCGGTGCTGCAGGAATTGCGCACCTCCGTGCGCGAGCGGGTCGACCTGTCGCTGGTCGATGATATGCGGCTAGTCTATGCCGTGCGGCTCCAGACCAAGCGCCAGACCTTCAACGCCACTATGGTGGGTCACAGCGTGCCGATATTCTGCACTTCCGGCGGCTGGGCGGTGCTTGCGCGCATGCCCGAGGACCACGCGCGCGCCCTGCTCGAACGCTCGGACCGGCGCCCGTTTACGCCGCACACCATCACGGAAGTGGATGCAGTGATGGAGCAGGTCGCACAGACCCGTGCGCGTGGCTACTCTCTGGCAGTAGACCAGATCCTGCTGGGCGAGATCGCGATGGGTTTCGCCATCCTCGATAGTTCTGGCGCGCCGTACGCGGCAATCCACATCGCGGGCTCCACCGCCGAGTGGACGTCGGAAGATTACGCCGCGCGCGTGGCCCCGCTGGGTCAGCAGGCCGCGCGCTCGCTTAGCAGATATTGAACCGATTACAGGAACCGATCCCATGGACCCTCTCACACTTCCCGGCCTTCAAGCTCCCGCAAGCATCTCCATCGACCGTTGGGGCATGGCGCACATCCGCGCAGAAAACGACCACGATGCCTTCTTTTTGCAGGGGCTGAATGCCGCGCGCGACCGGCTGTGGCAAATTGATCTATGGCGCAAACGCGGGTTAGGCCTGCTCGCCGCAGACTTCGGGCCGGGCTATCTGATGCAGGACCGCGCCGCGCGGCTGTTTCTCTACCGCGGTGATATGGCGCCTGAATGGGCCGCCTACGGGGCAGATGCCGAAGCCATCTGCACTGCCTTTGCCCAAGGCATCAACGCCGCTATTGATTTAATCACAGCGGGCACATGGACCCTGCCCCCCGAATTCACCGAATTGGGCACCCAGCCTGCCCATTGGGCACCCGAGGACGTGGTGCGCATCCGCACGCACTGCTTGTCGCGTAACGCCACGTCCGAGCTTGCCCGTATGCAGGTCCACCGTCTTGCGGATGCGCAGACAGACCTGATGCGCGTCCCGCTGGACCCGCCTGTGCCCGAGGCGGAATGGGAAACGGCCTGTGACCGCATCCTGCCCGCAGATACACTGGCAGTGTACGAGCTGGCGACCGCGCCCGTCACCTTCCAGCGCGCCCGTCTTGATGCCAAGCTGGCAGAAGCAAACCGCTGGACCACCACGGACGCGCGCAAAACCGTGCAGCCCACCCCCCCCGCGATGGAGGGGTCCAACAATTGGGCCATCGCACCGGCACTGACTGAGTCCGGACGCGCAATCATGGCCTCCGATCCGCACCGTCTGCACGCAGCCCCTTCACTGCGCTATATGGTCCATCTTGAAGCACCGGGGCTGAACCTCATCGGCGCGGGCGAGCCGTCCTCGCCCGGCATCATGGCGGGCCATAACGGCACGGCAGCGTTCAGCCTGACGATCTTTTGCGCGGATCAGGAAGACGTCATGGTCTATGAAACGGATGCGGATGGCACCTCCTACCGCTACAAGGACGGGACCGAAGCGATCACCCGCATCGAAGAAAGCTTTGCCGTCAAAGGGCATCCGGACCAAATTTTGCCGCTCGATTTCACACGTCACGGCCCCGTTGTATTCAATGAGGGCGGCACGGCGGTTGCGATCCGCACCGTATTTACCGATCCGGGCACAGCGCCCTACATGGC
>NZ_JBASXK010000120.1:0-20996 GCF_049276915.1 Aestuariivita sp.
CTGGTAGACGAATGATCCGGCACGATCCAGACCCGAGCAAAGCGCGTCGTCGCATTCAGCTTTGGACAAGGGACCGCAACCCGTCACGACGGGCAATCCGCCCAGATCGCTGTCCTCATTCAACTCCGAGGCCGGGCTTCGACTGACTGCCGGGTGCCCGGGCAGATCAACCGCATTGGCAATCAATGTTGCCGCCACATCCGCAGAGGCGGCAGATCGGGCCAGGACGGTGACACTATCCGCAATCCCGAGGCTGAAGCTTCTACCATGCCGTCCGCTTGTCGCGATGCCGCCGACGCCGTCTTTCGCGCGGAGCAGGATCTGGCCCAAAGGCCGACCTGTGTGGTCGATCATGGCAGTGGTGAAGGTTTCGTCACCCTCGAGATGCAGAGCTATATCACCGCCGTTGTTCACATAGGCGCGTCGCAGATCCGCTGCCTGCGTCATCGCCTCAAGCACGTCATCGGCCACCGATCCGGCCACAGCGGCCATGCGCGTCACATAGCCCGCCTTGCTGAACTGGATCGCGGCGTCATGCATTCGCTGTGCAACCCTTCCCCCGGGTCGACGTGAAATGGGAGACAGCGGCGCTTTCAACTCGGGCAATTCCTCGACAAGGTCTTGCAGAATGGTTTCAAAGCGCGCGCGCGCGGCGTCGAACGCGGTCTCGCGCTGACCATCGGCACCAATCACAAGATCAATGGGGCCATGTTGCAGATGCAATCGCTTGCCATCTGGCAATAGGGAAGCCGTCGGTCCCATTGCCCCTATTTTCCCTTGGACCAGCGATAGTTTTCATGTGCCATCGGATCGCCCGCATTGGGGTTTTGAGACACACGGCGGGCGTCAATCCTGTTGATCTCCTGCACGGGTTTGATGTGCTCCATATGGCCGCCCAGGGTCTTGTAATCGCTGACACGCAACGTGAACTCGATCGGTGCGACAAGGGCCGGAGTCGGGACATAGCCAAAGGATTGCGTGGGCATATCCAGAACATCCACCATGACCGTGATCCCGCCGCCGGGCCAGACATAGGCCTCGGCCCCGCCACAGGACACATGCGTCAGTGACTCCTTGACCGACCGCGTCAGACGCACGGGATTTTCCGTAACCCCGGCGCGCAGACTGCCGCCCGCGCCTCCCATGAACAGCACGGAACAGACGGAAGGCTCGCAGTTTTCGGCAATCAACTCGGCCGAGGCTTTCAGGGGGCCTGGCACATCTTTCTTCTGGGGCACCAGATCCGCATCCAGTTCATAATATCCGTATTGCTCTCCGGTCGTTGAGACCATGAACAGCCGCAAGCCCGCCCAGGCGGTTTTCGGATTGAAAGGCCCCAGGATCTTCAACGGGTCTTCAATATCCGTCCCGCCCCAACCCGTCCCCGGCTGAGCGACCTGGAAATACCGCCCCGGTGTCGAGCGGCGGCCCAGCATCTTGATCCCCGTCGGCGCAACATCCAGTTGCTTGCCGGCCTCATGTTCGGACAACACGCCGGTGATGTGGTCATCCACGACCACGACATCATCCGCATGTCCAAGCCATTGCTTGGCAAACATGCCGATTGCGGCAGATCCGCAGCCCACGCGCATGAGGTTTTCTTCGATCCCGTTGACGATGGGTGCCTTACCGGCCTCGACGATGATCTCGATCTGGTGTTCGCCCTCACCGATGTTCATCAGCACCGCTTCACGGTTGCACAGCCGCAAGAGAGCGTCACAGGTGACACGGCCCTCTTTCTTGCTGCCGCCGGTCAAATGCTCGACACCGCCCAAAGACAACATCTTGGAGCCATATTCAGATGTCATGACATGGCCAATCGGCTCACCATCGACATAGACCACGTCGCGTTCATGGCCGATATGACGGTCCGTGTCGATTTTGACCTTCACACCGCAATAGCTGAAAATGCCCTCGGTCACGACCGTGACCATATCGACCCCGTCGATGTCCTGACTGACAATGAAAGGGGCCGGTTTGTAATCAGGGTATGTTGTCCCGGCACCCACTGCAGTCACGAATGGGCGCTGCCCTTTGATGATATCGCCATCCCAGCCGTCGTCATCGCCACCGCCCTTCATGAAGGGCACCAGTTTCTGGTCGGTGTCGTGAATGATCGTCAGAGGATCCAGACGCACCAGTTGGCCGCTGTGATTGGCGTATCTGTCGCAGGCCCCTGACTTTCCATCGGCGATGTAGCACAGCACCGGACAGGCATCGCAGCGGATTTTTTCGGGTTTGGCATCGTTTCTCATGAGGACTCCGCCAGAATTGCCGCGCGCACGCGGGCAGGTGTTGCCGGCACTTTTCGTATGCGCACGCCGGTTGCATATGTGATCGCGTTCAGGATCGCAGGCGTGGTCGGGATCAGAACGTGCTCACCCAGACCCTTGGCACCATAGGGGCCGTGCGCATCCGCTTCTTCGATGATGAGCGTTTCGATCGGCGGGATATCTCCGAAGGTCGGGATCAGATAGTCATGCAGGTTTTCGGTGCGCCCGGGGATGTATTCTTCCATCAGGGCCATACCCAGACCCTGGGCAATGCCGCCATGAACCTGACCTTCGACAAGCATCGGGTTGATCGCCCGCCCCACATCATGCGCGGCCACGAATTTGATCGGTTTCACGGTGCCATAGTCGGTATCGACCTCGACCACCACCAGATGTGCGGCATAGCCGAATTGCGCATAGGGGCTGCCTTGCCCGTTTTCATCCAGCGGCTTGGTGGGCGGGTCATAGGTTTCCTCGGCCCGGAACACGAACGCGTCGGTATCGGCCGGCAGGGTGGCAAGCTTGATCTCATGGCGTCCCGCGCTGTCTGTCGCGAAAATCGAGCCGCCTTCGATGGCAAGCGTCGCATCCGCGGCCACGTTCATCTTGGACAGGATACTGGCGCGCAGGGCTTCACCGGACAGGCGCGCCGCATTTCCCGACACATAGGTCTGGCGCGACGCCGAGGTCTTGCCTGCGTCCGGGGTGACATCCGTATCGGCACCAATCAGATCAATTGCATCAATGGGCAGGCCCAGCGCCGTGGCAAAGATCTGCGCGATCACGGTGTTTGCCCCCTGCCCGATATCCATCGCGCCCTGATGCAGAATGACGCGCCCGTCGGCCCGAACGCCGGACTTGATCGTCGAGGGGTTGGGCAAGGATGTATTGCCACAGCCATACCAGCCCGCGGCCAGACCGACACCGCGCCTTGTCCCGATATTGGCCGCGTTATGGCTGTCGGCAGCGGCGCGTTCCCGTGCCCAGGCCGGTCTGAGCGCCTCAAGACAGGCGCGAATGCCGACACCTTGTTCAAAGACCTGACCACAGACCGTGGGCGTGCCGTTTTCCAAGGCGTTGAGAATGCGGAACTCAAGCGGGTCCATGTCCAGTTTGCCGGCCAGTTCGTCAAACAGAGATTCCTGAGCGATGGCGGATTGAGGCACTCCAAACCCGCGGAACGCACCGGCGGGCGGGTTGTTGGTGTAGATCCCCGTGGATTGTGCAAGGTAATCCCTGACCTTGTAGGGCCCCGAGGCATGCACCGGCACGCGGTTCGCGACTGTTGGCCCCCAACTGGCGTAAGCGCCGGTATCGAAAGACCCAAGAAAATGGAAACCGCTGATCTTGCCGGCCTTGTCGGCACCGATTTTCAGCCTGATGTCCGAGGGGTGTCTTTTGGTCGAACTTTGCATCGACTCGCTGCGCGTATAGCAGATGCGCACAGGCTTGCCGGTCTTCAAACTGCCCAGAGCCAGGAACGGCTGGACCGAGATATCCAGCTTGGAGCCGAACCCGCCGCCCACCGCTGTCGGAACGATGCGGATCCGGGATTGCTCCATGCCCAGGATCATCGCAAGGCTTTCCAGGTCCATGACCGGGGCTTGCGTGCAGGCATGCACTTCAAGGCGACCGTTCACCATCTGCGCAAAGCCGGCCTCGGGCTCGATATAGGCGTGCTCGACAAACCCGCTCTGGTAATGTCCTTCGACGGTGACATGGGCGTTGGACAGGGCATCCAGTGGATCGCCGCAGGTCACAAATCCACCGCACATCACATTGTTGGGGTGGCCGTCGTGAAGCTGCGCGGCATCCGGGCCTTGGGCCGTTTCGATATCCCCTGCCGCCGCAAGCTCGGTCCAGGACACCGGGAACCGTTCGGGATCAAAGCCGGAAATCACATCGCGGCTTGCCACGATCGCGGCCACCGCTTCGCCGCGAAAACGTGTTTCCCGTTCTGCGAAAACCGGCTGGTCCATGAAGTTCGGGATCACTCCAAACCTGTTCTTGCCCGGAACATCAGCGGCGGTAAGAATGGCCTCGATGCCCTCTGCTTGCGCAAAGGCCTCCAAGTCTCCAAAGACAAAGCCCGCGCGCGCAAAGGGCGAGCGGATGACGAAGATCTCAAGACAGCCCTCGGGCGCCACGTCATCCCCGAAGACCTCTCGACCTGATATCTTCTGGTCTCCGTCCAGCCGACGGATCGACGTGCCGACCGCGCCGTCGCCTTCGGTCGCAAGGGCGGGAACACCGACAACGGCATCAATGATCTTGCGATATCCGGTGCAGCGGCACAGAACACCCCCCAAGCCATCCTGCACGTCTTCTGCGGTGGGATTTGGATTGTCGCGCAGCAAGGCAACCGCAGAGACCATCATGCCGGGCGTGCAAATCCCACATTGTGCCGCGCCATGGTTTTGAAAGCTTTGGGCCAGGGCTTTTGCATGTTCGTCAGTCTCATGCAGTCCAGCCACGGTCTCGACATGCCGGCCCTCGGCTTGATGCGCCGGGGTGAGGCAGGCGCAGACCGGCAGGCCGTCGACAAGAACCGTACAGGCCCCGCAATCGCCTGCATCACATCCGATTTTCACATCGCGACGGCCCAGGGTTTCGCGCAGGAGGGATGAAAGCCGTTGACCGGGTTGCAGTTCGGCCGACACCGGTTTGTTGTTCAGCTGAAAGGCGGTGCGCGAGGTTGAAAACTGTTTGTTCATGACTGAGCGGCCCTCAAGATCGTGCGTTTGCAAAGCGCTTGAACGACATCCAGCCGGTAGGCACCCGAACCGCGCACGTCATCAATCGGCGACAATGGCGCAAGATGTCCGGCCAATACCTGCACATCCGCGACCCGCTTGCCGATCAAGTCACGCTCAAGTGCCGGCAACCTTTGCGCAACAGCAGAGCAGGCACCGACAGCCACGGTCGCACTGTCGATCAGCCCATTGGCATCAAGCGAGACATTGGCCGATGTCATGGCAATCGAAATGACCATATAGCGACGGCTGCCAAGCTTCTCAAAGGCCGACCCGCCGTTGACCGGCTGAGGCGGGATCAGGATCGCCGTTACCAGCTCATCGGGTTCCAATGCGGTCTTGCGCACACCCTGCAGGAAATCGGACAGAGCCAGGCTGCGTATTCCACGCGCCGCACTTGCCAATTCCACCTGTGCATTCAGCGCAAGAAGCGGGGGCACACCATCAGCCGCAGGCGAGGCGTTGCAGATGTTTCCGGCAATCGTGCCCGCATTCTGAATCTGCAGACTGCCCACTTCGCGCGCGGCTTCCTTCAATCCGTTGAAGGCCGCTGGCAGGTCCGCCTTCACGATGTCACTCCAGGTCACGGTGGCGCCAAGCCGTGTTCCTGCCTCATCCTGGCGAATGTCGGAAAGCCCGACAACTCGGGTGAGGTCCAGGAACGAGGGCGGCACGTGCCCCTGTTTCATCGCCGGGTACACATCGGTTCCTCCAGCGACGACTTTGTGCTGGCCATCCCTGAGGGCATCCAGCGCGGACGACAGGTCTATCGGGGAATGGTAAGCCAAGTGAAAGATCCTTAACTTGTTTGCATACAAATGGTATTGTCTGAGTTTGATCCCTGTCAACAAATTTGTAAGTCAGCAAACAAGCCGGACACGGATTTCCTGAGCTTTGCCGAGGTTATGGGCGCTGGGGCTGATCCGGATCACTTGCATGAACGCGCAAAGACACGCGCGCAGGCGCAAAGGTCACAAGCCTCAGTTGCCCGCGCCCCTGTCAGGCGGATCATCATAGACGGACCAGCCATATGCGCCGGTGCTGTCGGGCACATCCTTGCGATCGACGTTGCGCGCCAGGTATGTCTTGGCGATGAAATTCGCGGTAATCGGCGCTGTGAGGAACAAAAACAGCGTGATGAGGAGCTCATGCACAGACACATGCCCGGTGTCGAGGTAGAAGAAGATCATCGACGCAACCAGAACGCCGCCAACGCCAAGCGTCGTCGCTTTGGTGGGGGCATGCAGGCGCTGAACCGTGTCTTTCAGCTTGATCAGCCCATAAGAGCCGACAAACCCAAAGATGCCGCTGATGACCAGCGACAGCGAGATAAGGAGTTCCGCGGCAAAGCTCATGGGGTCACCTCACTCGATGATATCGCCGCGCAGCAGAAAGCGGCAATACGCGACTGTTGAGACGAAACCGACCATGGCGACCAGCATGGCGGCTTCGAAATAAATGCCGGTCCCGCGCCAAACGCCGTAAAGGACCAACAAGGCGATGACATTGATCACCATGGTATCAAGCGCCAGAATGCGGTCCGCGTCATCCGGGCCTATGGCGATCCGCCACAGATCCAACAGAAGGGCCACACCATAACAACCGGCTGCGAAAAACAGGGCATATTCGATCATTGGAAGATCTCCTTGAGGCGCCGTTCATAGCGCGACTTGATCTCGTCGCGGATGCTATCGGGGTCGTCGCTGTGCAGGCAGTGGACAAGGATGCAACTGCTGTCAGCCGACAGCATTGCCGAAACCGTGCCCGGCGTCATGGTGATGGTGCCTGCCAGAACCGTGATCGCTTCGGCCGACTTGAGCTCAAGCGGAATGGGGATCCAGTGCGAGCGGATGTTGGCCTCGCGTTTGAAGAGGATGATCATCGCGACCTGCACATTCGCAACGATAATGTCCCAAAGCACCACCAGCATGTATTCCACGACTTTCAGCGGCCGCCCGATCGCGGGTCGGTTCGGCCAATAGGCCGCCGTAAGCATCGGGATGATGATGCCGACGGTCGAGCCCAAAATCAGGTTGCCCAGCGTGAAGGTGTTAACCAGTCCAAGCCAGACCGCCACCAGCGTCAGGCTGAGAAGAGGATGGGGGATGAGGCGTGCCAGCATGGATCAGCTCTCCTCGCCGGGGGTGAGGACGGCAGCGACATAACCGGCGCGATCAAAAAGCTGCGCGGATGTATCCTCAAGATAGGTGAATATCGGCCCGGCAAAGATGGCAAGACCCGCAAGCGCGGCCAACAGGGCCATCGTCGGGGCAATCTGTGCAGGTGTTGCCTGGGCCATGGCCCCATCCTCGGACACAGGGGCACCCGTCTCGGGCGCAGGGGTCGCCGTTGATTTCCAGAACAGCATGCTGCCTGCGCGGGCAAAGCCGACGATGGTCAGGAGCGAACCCACAAGAATGGCGGACCACGCCCAGACCATGAGGTCAGGGTCACGCAACGCATCAAGAAGCAGCAGCTTGCCCAGGAATCCGCTCAGAGGTGGCATGCCAACCATGGCGATTGCCGCGGCGAAAAACAGCGCCGCAAACAGCCCGTTCTGCACCGTTGCAGGCACCGCACTCAGACTGTCCGAACCACGCCGGGTCACCACCAGATCGGCGATCAGGAACAG
This sequence comes from Aestuariivita sp., assembly GCF_049276915.1. Classification (NCBI taxonomy): domain Bacteria; kingdom Pseudomonadati; phylum Pseudomonadota; class Alphaproteobacteria; order Rhodobacterales; family Paracoccaceae; genus Aestuariivita; species Aestuariivita sp. The sequence continues at coordinate 7,659 of NZ_JBASXK010000120.1, forward strand.
GCAGGCCGCTGCAAAGGTGGAATGGATCATGTAGTAAAGCGCGGCGGCGCTCGCGGCGGGTGTAAACACTGCAATCGCCACCATCAGAGTGCCCATTGACCCCACGACCGAAAACGCGATCAGAGGCATCAACCGGCGCGCACCAAGAACGCCGAACGCCCCCAGCGCGATGGTGACGATTGCAGCGGGGAACAACCATGTGCCCGCCAGCCCCTCGGTTCCGGGAATGCCGGGGCCAAAGGCTGTGGTGTGGATGCGCAGAATGGCATAGGCACCGACCTTGGTCATGATCGCGAACAACGCGGCCACAGGGGCCGGTGCATTCGCATATGTGGCCGGCAGCCAGAACTGCACCGGAAACAGCGCGGCCTTGACGGCAAAGACGATCAACAACAGCATCGCCGCAACCCGCACCAGCGCGGCCTCATCCGCCGGAATCTCGGGGATGCGCACGGCCAGATCGGCGATGTTCAGAGTACCTGTCGCGCCATAAACCGTGCCAAGCGCAAAGAGGAACAGGGTCGAGCCCGCAAGGTTCATGACCACATATTGCAGGCCTGCGCGCATGCGGTCGCGCCCACCGGAATGGATCATCAGCCCGTAAGAGGCAATCAGCAGCACCTCAAAGAACACAAACAGGTTGAAGACGTCCCCCGTCAGGAAAGCACCGCATATGCCCATGAGCTGAAACTGAAACAGCGCGTGAAAATGCCGGCCGCGCGCGTCCCAACCCGTGGCGATCGCGTGGATCAGCACCATGAGCGCCAAGGCAGAGGTCAGCAGGACCATCAGCGCTGAAAGCCGGTCCAGAACCAGCACGATGCCAAATGGCGCAGGCCAGTCGCCCAGACGATAGACATGGGTCTCGCCATCCGCCGCCATAGCTGTCAGGCCGATGGCAATCGCCAGCAGGACCACTGTGCCCACAACCGAAGCCACACGCGCCAGCGTGATATCGTGGCGCATGACAAACCCGATGAGCGGCGCAAGCATGGCCGGAAGAATGACGGGCATGATGATCCAGTGCATCATGTGCGCGCGTCCTTGCCGGCGTCTTCCTCGACTTCGGGATCCATGTCGATCTGATCGGTCTCGGCCTCAAGGAATGCCGCCAGACCGATCATGACCAGAACCGCCGTCATCCCAAAGGAAATCACGATCGCCGTCAGAACCAGAGCCTGCGGCAGCGGATCGGTATAGATGCCATCCCCGTATTTCGACAGGATCGGCGACATGTCGATGGCCAGACGCCCGCTGGCGAACAGGAACACATTCACCGAATAGGACAGGAGCGCGAGGCCTAGAATGACCGGGAAGGTGCGCAGTCTCAACAGCAGGTAGACGCCGCCTGCGGTCAGAACGCCAATGGTGCTTGCCACGATAAGTTCCAACTCAGCGCTCCCCCTGGCTTTCGGCAGATGCTTCGCCGGGGTCATAATCCATGGGCGCTATATTCACTGTCTCGCCGGCAAAGCGCGCAATCCGCGACAGGCTGTACAGCATCAGCATGACCGCACCCAGCACGGTCAGGAACACACCCAGATCGAACAGCATCGCGGTGGCCAGTTCGAATTCCTCGATCGGAGGAAAATGAACATAGGTATATGCGCTGGTCAGGAACGGACGGCCCAAGACCCAGGCACCGGCCCCTGTCAGGCCCGCAATGACGGCACCCAGGCCGATCATCGTATGATACTCGATCTTCTTGCGTTCCTGGGTCCAAGCAAAACCCGACGCCATGTATTGCATCAAAAGCGCGATGGCGATGACAAGCCCCGCCACAAAGCCGCCGCCGGGTTCATTGTGGCCGCGCAAGAAGATATAGATGCCCACGACCACGGCAATCGGCATCAGAACACGGGTCACCACGACCATCATCAACGGGTGACGGTCGCGGGAGCGGTCCATGGAATAGTCCACGGATTTCAGACGCCGCGCCGCAGGTCCATCCAGCAAGGCATGCATCAGCGCATAGATCACCAGACCGGCGATACCCAGGACGATGATCTCGCCGTAGGTGTCATAGCCCCGGAAATCGACGAGGATCACGTTGACGACGTTCGTGCCGCCACCGCCCTCATAGCTGTTGGCGATATGATAGTCCGATATCGTCTCGATGTCGCGCAGCAGGAACGCATAGGCAAGCGCGCCGACACCGCCCCCTGCGGCCAGTGCGATCAGGCCGTCCCTCAGCTTGCGGCTGACGCGGCTTTCCTTGGGCGTTGTCTTGGGCAGGAAATGCAGTGCCAGCAGCAACAGCATGATGGTCACCGTCTCGACCGAGATCTGCGTCAGAGCCAGATCGGGTGCGGACAGATAGACAAAGCCGGCCGAGATCGACAGTCCGATGATCCCGATCAGGACAAGGGCGCGGAACCTGTGGTGATGCATGCTCACGACAGAAATCGTCGCCACGATCAACATGACCCATCCCACCGCGATCACCGGCGGAACCGGCAACAGCCCGCGCGTGGGCGGCGACAGATCACTGCCCGAATACGCGATCCAGCCCAGCGTGACAGCGGCCACCGTGAAGATCGCCAGATAGCGGCTGATCTCTCCGTTATGCGCGAATTCCGAGATACCCCGTGTCAGCGACACAAGTCCCGTGACCAGCCGATCAAAGATCGCCTTTGCCTCGGGGCGGGGTGTCGCAAGCCATGCCCGATCCAGCGGGCGATGCAGCATCAGCAGGATTGCACCGCCTATGGTCGCAATAACCGACATCCCCAGCGCCGTGTTCAGCCCGTGCCAGATCTTGAGATAGGGTTTCAGATCAGCGCCGGTCACGGCACTGGTGGCGGTCCTGACGATCCCCTCGGCAAGGAAAGGCGCGACCCCGATCAGGACAACCAGACCCACCAGAAGCGCAGGTGCCGCCCACAGGCCAAATGGCGGATCATGAGGTTGATGCGGATATTCGTCACGCACCGGGCCGAAGAACACATGCACCACGAAGCGGAAGGAATAGGCCACCGACAACAAGGCTCCGATCGTGGCCAGCACAGGGATCGCATAGGGGCTGTTGAACCACTGGGTATGCGTTGCCTCTTCCAGCATCATCTCTTTGGACAAGAACCCGTTCAAAAGTGGAATACCTGCCATGGACAGGGCGGCCAGGGTTCCGATCACGAAGGTGATGGGCATCAGATGCCTGAGCCCGCCAAGGCGTTTGATATCACGCGTATGGGTCTCGTGATCGACAATCCCTGCGGTCATGAACAAAGCGGCCTTGAACGTCAGGTGGTTGATGATGTGAAACACCGCCGCCACCGCCGCCGCCTCTGTTCCAAAGCCAAGAAGCATGGTCAGTAGACCAAGATGGCTGACCGTCGAATAGGCCAGAAGCGCCTTGAGATCGTCCTTGAACAGCGCGATGAAGGCGCCAAGAACCATTGTGATCAGGCCGGTGGTCGTAACGATGTAAAACCACGCGTCCGTACCCGCCAGCACCGGCCACATGCGCGCCATCAGGAACACCCCTGCCTTCACCATGGTTGCCGAATGCAGATAGGCCGACACCGGCGTGGGTGCGGCCATCGCGTGCGGCAGCCAGAAATGGAAGGGGAACTGGGCCGACTTGGTGAAGGCACCCAGAAGGATCAGGATCAAGGCGGGCAGATACCAGTCGGATGCGCGGATCGCATCGCCCTGCTGCAGGATATCCGTCAGGTTATAGCTGCCCGCAATCTGGCCAAGGATCAGCATGCCCGCAAACATCGCAAGCCCGCCCGCCCCGGTCACGGCCAACGCCATGCGCGCGCCTTGCCGCCCCTCGGGCAGGTGCTTCCAATAGCCGATCAGCAGGAAAGACGACAGCGACGTCAGTTCCCAGAAAATCAGCAAAAGCAGGATGTTATCCGAAATGACGATGCCAAGCATCGCGCCCTGGAACAGCAGCAGAAAGGTATAGAACTGTCCCATCGGATCATCGCCGGACAGGTAGAACCTTGCATAAAGCGTGATCAAAAGCCCCACGCCCAGGATCATCATCCCAAACAGCAGGCCCAGCCCGTCCAGAAAGAAGGACACCGACAAACCCAGTTGCGGCAACCAGTTGATCTCGGCCTGAATGACCTCGCCGCGCATGACAGATGGCGCGAGGGTCAACAACAAGACCAGCGCCAGTGCGGTTGGCGCAGCCGTGAAGGCCGCACAGACATTGCGCCCGGCCCGGATCATGAGGCCAGGCATCAGCGCCCCGATGAAGGGGAGCAACGCGATCAGAAACAGGAGATGTCCCGCGTGGCTCATTTCTTGGCCTTGTAGTTATTCTCCTGTGCATATCGCACAGCATCCGAGCGTCAAGCCATAGAACATGCTGTTTTGCGTCCCATGAGATATTATGACGCGCAAACAGGCTGGGCCAAACGACCCCAAGCTGGGTGTCCGGGTGCCTCCGGACAAAGCCCGGCTTCCCGCCTGCCACCTTCCGGTGGGACGCGTCATTTCAGGCTTTTGGCTTTGTCTTTGACGTAGCCTTTGCGCGGGTCTGCGAGAAAGGCGTGATCGTCGTGTCGCTGTCCAGACAGCTTTTGATGGCCGCGAAATCGAGGGTCTCTTCGGCCTCCAGACGCGCGACAAGCCGATCAACCTGTTCACGATGCGCCCCGATCAGTTCGCTGGCTCGGTTTTCGGCCTGACGCAGCAATTGCATCACGGCCTGATCCACACGGGCTGCGGTTTGATCAGAAAAACTTCTGGGCTGCGCGATCTGTTGACCAAGGAACGGGTGATCCTCGCTCTCGCGCAGATCTATCGGACCCAGCTCTTCGTTCATGCCCCAGCGCGCTATCATCGACCGCGCCAGGGCCGTCGCGCGCCGAATATCATCATCCGCCCCTGAACTGACGGATCCCAGCATGAGCTTTTCGGCCGCTCGCCCCGCCAGAAGGGTGGCAAGCTGCACCAGCAGATACTCTTCGGACAGCGTATGGCGCTCTTTGTCGGGCAACATATGGGTTCCGCCCAGAGTTTGCCCGCGCGGAATGATGGTCACCTTGTACAAGGGATCGGACAAAGGGTCATAGAACGCCGCCGCCGTATGACCGGCTTCATGAACCGCAAGGCGATGCTTTTCCTCTGGCTGAATGGCCAGGGTGCGCAAGGTGCCCATCATCACCTTGTCACGTGCGTCATCCAGATCATCCGGCGTGATTTCAACAGCCGATCGGCGCGCAGCCGAGATCGCGGCTTCGTTGAGCAGGTTCTTCAGATCGGCCCCCGAAAACCCCGGAGTTCCCGCTGCGACCTGATCAAGGTCAACGTCCCTGTGCAGGGGCAGGTTCTTTGCATGCACATTCAGGATCGCGCGACGCGCGCCCTTGTCAGGCAGAGACAGCGTGACATGACGATCAAACCGTCCCGGGCGCAACAAGGCCGGATCAAGCACATCGGGCCTGTTCGTTGCGGCCAGAACAACCACCGCCTCCTGAGGCCCGAATCCATCCAGTTCGGCAAGTATCTGGTTCAGTGTCTGCTCGCGTTCATCATGGCCCCCGCCCAGCCCGGTGCCCCGAGTGCGCCCGATACTGTCCAACTCGTCGATGAATACGATTGACGGGGCCTGCTTGCGCGCAGCTTCAAACAGCTTGCGCACCCGGCCTGCACCCACTCCGACAAAAACCTCGACGAATTCAGAACCAGATGTCGAGAAAAACGGCACTTCGGCCTCACCCGCCAGAGCCTTGGCCAGAAGTGTCTTTCCCGTGCCTGGCGGGCCCATCAAAAGCACCCCATGCGGAACCGTGGCCCCGACCTTCTGAAACCGATCCGGGTCGCGCAGAAACTCGACCAGTTCGGAAACCTCGCGCTTGGCCTCATCCTGCCCCGCCACGTCGGCGAAGGTGATATCGCTGACATGTTCGGCCGGTTTGGCGGATCGCCCGCCGACAAAATCGCTCATGCCACCGGGCATGCCGCCAGTCATGCCCCCACCCATCATCCGACGGCTGAGCCAGAAGTAAAACGCAAGGATCAACAGCCAGGGCAGGAACGAGAACAGCGTCGAGGGAACACGCGGTTCTTCGGCGGTGACCAAAACCTTCTGCTCTTCCAGCAATGGCAAGAGCGTGGGATCCGGTTGCTGCGGTGTCACCGCACGTACCCGCTCGGATCCATCGGCAATCGGATCGCGCAGAACGCCTTCAATGGTCGAGGCACCCAAAGTCGCCTCTGACAGATCGCCCTGCCCGATCAGCGTCTTGAATTCGCTGTATGGTACCGTTTTGACAAGGGGCTGCGTGTCACCGTTCAGATTGATCATGTAAAACGCTGCAGCAAAGCTGAAGGCCAGAAGCCAGTACACCCAATTGGAAGAATTCCCGGTCCGCGGATCTGGCGGTTTTTTTCTCTGGCCCATGACGGTTCTCCATGGCGAAACCGGCACGATCATTGCGAATCGTAAACCTGACAGGTCCCGCTCCTGCGCAGCAAGGTGACCTATCAAGACAGGCTGTGCCCTGATTTAAAGCAATCGGGACCGCGCCGTCAGGCAGGGTGATCACCAAGTCAGGGTGCTATGCCTTGATGTTCTGGCGCACAAACGCCGCGATATCCTGCGCAGGGCGCGCACCGGAAAGCCGCGCCAGTTCGCGCCCATTCGAATAGAGGATCAAAAGCGGAATGCCCCTGATTCCCAGCTTCTGCGAGAGTTCGGGATGTTCTTGCGTGTCGATCTTGGCAAAGCGGGCCTTGGTCTTGAGCGTGACCGCCGCTTTTGCAAATTCCGGGGCCATGGTCCGGCACGGGCCGCACCAGGGTGCCCAATAATCGATGACGATGGGCAGGCCATCCTTGAGGGATGCCTTGTTGTGCACCTGAACATCCAGCTCTGACACACCGCCACTGACCAGCGGATGTCCGCATATCGCGCATTTCGGGCCGGACCCCAGTTTCGCGACGGGCACACGATTAAGCTGCCCACAGCTCAGGCATGTCAGATTGTCAGCCGATGTCATCCTTCACCTTCCGATCAAGACTCAGTCACGATGTCCATACTCTAGCCTTCATCGCAAGGTGCGAACTGATCAGGATCAATTCCCGGCAGGCCGCACCCCGAGAAAAGAACCGGCCCGCAGACGATTGCCCGTTTTGCAGGTCGTCCGGTCTTGATACTCAGAACTCCAAGATGAGACCCACCGCGCCCACCATCCTTTCCACTGTTTCGATGCAGTTCATTGACGATTGGGTATCGGCCCTTCGGGGATTGCGCACGGATGCCCAGATGGCATCGCTGCTGCAACGCGCGGGTCTGGTGGCGGATCAGGATCAACCCTACACCCGCGTGACCCTCGATCAGATCGTCCGCCTCTATCAGCTCGCTGCGGTCGAGACCGGGGACGAGATGATGGGCCTGTGGGGCCGCCCGATCCGCCCGCGCGCATTGCAACATCTGCTGACCTCGGTGCGCGAGGCGGCCTCCCTGCCCTCTGCGCTCTACAGGTTTTCGACCTTCTGGAACCTGCTTCTGGATGACTACCAGTTCGATCTCTCCGGAACGGACGACCGCCTGACACTGGCTCTGAAACCCTGCGGAAAGGTACCCGTGCAGCGGTTCGGCCACATGCTGATCCTGAAACTGGCCCATGGTCTGCTGTCCTGGCTTGCCGGCTATGAGGTCCCGGTGATGAAGGTCGAGTTCGCCTTTGATCGTCCGGAATTCGCCGCAGATTACGCGGTCATCTTCCCGGCCCCGATCGCATTTGCAGCATCGGTCACGTCGATCTCCTTTGACCCCGCACGCCTTGGATCACCCCAAGCGCGAAGCACCGCCGATCTTGCCCAGTTCCTCAGGAACGCGCCACGGGACTGGATCTTCACCAGCTCGCTCGAGCACACGCAATCCCTGCGCATCCGCGAGTTCCTGTCGCGATCACAGTGGATCAACTGCAATCTGGCAGATGCGGCGCAAGCCCTGAACATGACGCCACGCACGCTGATGCGCAGGCTGGATGCGGATGGCACTTCCTTTCAGGCAATCAAGGATGATTTGCGTCGGGACATCGCCATTCGTGATCTGCAGGCGGGTCACAAAAGCATCGAAGAAATCTCGCAGGATGTCGGCTTTTCGTCAGCGACGAATTTTCATCGTGCGTTCCTGCGCTGGACCAGCGGCACGCCCAGTTCCTATCGACCGTCGCGAGTCTGAGGTCGCGCGGGCCGTCACCGAATGCCCTGATTTTGTCACTTTTTGATAATGGATTGGCGTGTGATGAGATATCGCCAGTGCCGTCTGATTGTTAAAAACCCCGACATATGACGAAAAATTCACAAAACTTGCCGATCTAGCCCCCTGCGTTCACGCAAGGCACGCCGTGTGAAAACGGCAATATCGGCAAGGTTGACCAGGAAGGAACAAGACCATGGCCAGCACACTGGACACCATTTTGGCAGCTGCCAAAGATCACGCAGACTCCGTGATCAAACCGAATGTCGAAACCTGGAACGCCGCCAAGGCCTGGCCACGGGATGCCTCCGACAAGGCCGGAGAGGCGGGTTTGACCGGTCTTTATGCCCCTGTCGAGCTTGGAGGTCAGGGCTTGCCACTGTCCGAGGGCATTCAGGTCTATGAACAACTGGGCATGGGTGACGGGGCTTATGCCTTTGCGCTCTCGATGCATAACATCTGTACCTTTGCGGGCTGCGGCTATGGCACCGAGGCGTTCAAGAAGAAATGGGGCCGCGAGCTGACATCCGGGCGCAAGCTGGCAAACTTTGCTCTGACCGAACCGCAATCCGGCTCGGACCCGATGAAGATGTACTCGCGCGCCACCATCAATGGCGATGGCACATGGACAATCAGCGGCTCCAAAGCCTGGGTCAGCCTTGCCACCGAAGCCGATCTCTATTTCACCGTGGTCAAGACCAGCGATGAGCCGGGCCACCATGACATGGCGATGATTGCCATTCCGGCCGATGCCGAGGGCCTCAGCTTCGGCCCGCTTTACGAAACGCCCTCCTATTCCTTCCTGCCCATGTCCGAAATGTACATGGACCGGGTGCAGGTCAGCGAAGACAATATCATCCTGCCCATCGGCCAGGGCTTTCAGGGCTCACTCATGGCGATCGACATCGCGCGTGTGTCCATCGCATCGGGCTGCTGTGGCCTGATGCAGGCCGCGCTCGACACGGCGCTGTCTTACGCCAAGAACCGCAAGATGTTCGGCGGCAAGAATCTGGATCTGGACGGCATCCAATGGATGTTGGGCGAGGTTGCGACAGATCTCGAAGCCTCCCGGCTGCTCTATCGCAAGGCCGCCGAAGCTCTGGGCACGCCCGAAGGCCCGCTGATGGCCGCCCATGCCAAACGGTTCGTGCCAGATGCGGCACTGAAAGCGGCAAACACCTGCACACAGGTCCTGGGCGGTATGGGGCTGTTGCAGCCCTATGGTCTGGACCGCCTGTCGCGGCTGGCGCAGATGTTGAAGATCGTGGACGGGACAACAGAAATCAGCCGCAAGGTGATCGGACGGGCCTTGCAGAAACGCGCCGCCCAATTGCCGGACCTCCCCGTGCCCAAGGGCTTTGGCGAGATCGACAGCGCACCCGCCGCGCAACAGGTCGCCTGATAAAACGCCACCCCTGATTGCGCGGCATCGGAAACATCCGCGCGCCGCAACGGCCTGCCCCGAAAGGGGTGGGCCGTTTTCATTATCGGATCAGTCACGGATCGCGCAGAGGCGAATTTCCCCAGCCGGTTTCGACGAAAGCTATACAACGAAACTGAAACCAACTAGCGTTGCCGCATTGGTTTTCGGCTTTGATTTATTGGATTCACTTTAAACTCGGAAAGGCAGCGTTTCATGGTTGCTGACATTCCTCAGGCTGGTCAGGGACTGCAGCAAAGGATCCGCGCGCTTGAGGCGGAACTGACCAGCGAGCGCGCGCAGGCCGCGGCGGCAGCAGAGATTCTGCAGGCGATCAACAAGGCCAAGGACGATGTCCAGCCCGTGTTCGACGCCATCGTCGAAAAAGCCGCGACCGTTTGCCATGCCGATCAGGCAGCCCTTGTGCTGGTCAATGATGCGCGCACGCACCTGCACCTGACCGCCGAATGGGGCCATGAGCGCAATGCGTTTTCCATAGGAACGACATGGTCCATGGATCAGCCGATGTCGGTGAGCGAAACGCTGCAAACAGGCAAGACTGTGCATATCGAGGATTATGCAGAAACCCTTCTCTACAAGAGCAGGGACCCCATCGCGGTCCACATGGTCGAGACAGAAGGCATCCGCAGCCGCCTTGTGGTTCCATTGCTCAGGGATGGCGAGGTCATCGGCCTCATTGCCGTGAGCCGTCGTGCGGTCAGACCCTTCAGCGGATCAGACATCGGCCTGATCGAAACCTTCGCCGCCCAGGCCGTGATCGCCATCGAAACCGTGAGCCAGTTTCGCGAAATCCAGAACCGGCTTGTACGAGAGGCGGCGACCTCTGACGTATTGAAGGTCATCAGCCAGACACAGGATGATGAGGCACCTGCGTTCCAGGCGATCCTGGAAAAGGCACAGGCGCTGTGCAACGCGCCCATGGCCGGTCTGGTCCTTGGGACGGCGCAGGACAACGCAATGGCGCTCGCCAGGCACATAGGCATTTTCCCCGAAGTGGTCGAGATGTTCGACACCGGCCAGATGAAGGTCGATCCGACGGTCTCCTATGCCGCGAAATGCATCGTGGACGGCAAGCTGATCGCCTTTGCCGATATGGGGCAAAGCGAGTTGTACAAGGCGGGCAGCCCCATCGTGCGCTCCATGGTGGACAACTCAGGCATTCGCAGCGTGCTGTTCGTGCCGCTGCTCAAGGACGGTGCCGCGATCGGTCTGATCACTCTGTTCCGTCATGACGTGGACCCGTTCACCGACACCGAAATTTCTCTGATCGAAAACTTTGCCACGCAATCCGTCATTGCCATCGAAAACGTGCGCCAGTTCCGCGAGGTGCAGACCCGACTCGAGCGCGAGGCGGCGTCGAGCGAAATCCTCGAAATCATCAGCCGCTCGCGCGATGACGAGTTGCCGGTCTTTGACGCGATCGTGCGCAACGCAGCGCAGTTGCTGGGCGCGCGCGACGCGGGTTTGCACTTTGTCAATAAGGCAGGCACGCATTGCCGCCTTGTTGCGGGGTTGGGGGCCAATCCCGACACCTTTGAGATGGGCGAAGAGTTCGATTTGTCCAGCCCTTTGCAGACCACGACCGCGATCCGTGAGGCGCGGATCATCAACATCGCCGACATCGCGGACGACCCCCTTTATCATGAATTACGCGATCCGGTTCGGGTCAAGTTGGTGGAGGTGGACGGCATACGAAGCCGGCTGAGCGTCCCTCTGCTAAGCAAGGGCAAAGCGTTTGGGTGTATCAACCTTGCCCGTGCGGAAGTACGGCCCTTCACAAACAGCGAAATTGCCCTGATCGAAACTTTTGCGGCTCAGGCCGTCATTGCCATCGAGAACGTGCGCCAGTTCCGCGAGGTGCAGACCCGACTCGAGCGCGAGGCGGCGACCAAGGAAATCCTGTCGGTCATAAGTCAAAGCCGCGATGACTATACCCCGGTCTTCCGCGCAATTCTGGACCGGGCCGAGAGGTTGTGCCGCGCGCATGGCAGCGGGCTGCAACTGGTCAACGCGGCCGGAACCCATTTGATAATGATGGATACCAAAGGCGATGATCACGGCTCGTTCCCGCTGGGCTTCGAGTTTGATCTCAACGAGCCTTTGGGCATGTGCAAGGCGATCAAGGAAGCGCGCGTCGTTCAGATCGAGGACATAAAGGACACCGATCTCTACCGCGCAGGTCATCCCGGGCGGGTTGCGCTCGTGGATGTAGAAGGGGTGCGCACGCATTTGCATGTGCCTTTGGTCAAGAACGGCGTGGCCTTTGGCAACATTACCCTGAGCCGCAAAAAGCCAGATCCGTTTTCGGAAGATGAGATCGCGCTTGTGGAATCCTTTGCCGCCCAGGCCGTGATCGCCATCGAGAACGTGCGCCAGTTCCGCGATCTTCGGGAAGCTCTGGAAAAGCAGGAGGCGACGTCCGAGGTGCTGAGGGTCATCAGCAGCACCCAGTCTGATATCCAGCCCGTCTTTGACATGATCGCACGCTCGGCCACCGAGCTGTGCGGCAGCCGCTTTTGCATGGTCTGGCGCTATGACGGCAAGCTGATGCATTACTGCGCCAGCTACGGTTTCACAGATGAGTTCATACAGGAATACCGTGCGAACTGGCCCGCAGTACCGACCGAAGGCTCCCTCTCCAAGGCGGTTCTCGACAGCCGGGAGGTCGTGCGCGTGCATGACGCCTTTGACCCAAGCTACAGCGACCATGCAACAGCGCGCAAATTCGGGTTTCGCGAAATGGCGGGCGTGCCGGTGATGCAGGGCGGCAAGCTCTGGGGAGTGATCATCATGGGCTGGCCGGATGGTCAGGCCCCGCGGCCCTCGGACATTGACCTGGCCCGGACATTTGCCGATCAGGCCAGCATCGCCATCGAAAACGCGCGGCTGTTCAACGAGACACAAGAAGCCCTTGAACAGCAGACAGCGACGGCAGAAGTCCTCAAGGTCATCAGCCAGTCTGCCTTTGATCTGCCGGCGGTTCTGCAAGCCCTGATCGCGGCTGCGGCAGAGCTTTGCGAAGCATCGATCTGCATCTTGTTCAACCGGGTTGGCGATGAATTGCACCTTGGGGCAAATGTCGGCTGCTCACCGGAAATGATCGACTTTCACACCCGCAATCCGAATAAGGTCGATCGCTCGAACATCGCCGGTCGCGTCGTGCTCGACCGCAAGACGCATCATGTGCACGATATTCTGCTTGATGCTGACTACGGCGTGCCGAAATCGGTCAAACTGGGCGGAAGGCGATCCATCATTGCCGTGCCCTTGATCCGCGACGGTGAAGTCATCGCGGTTCTGGACCTTGCACGCCCCACGCCCGAGCCCTTTACACCGCGCCAGATCGAATTGGTCGAAACCTTCGCGGATCAGGCCGTGATCGCCATCAACAACGCGCGCCTGTTCGACGAAGTGCAGCAGCGCACCGCCGAAGTGACCGAAGCACTGGAATACCAGACGGCGACATCCGAAGTGCTCGACGTGATCTCGCGTTCGCCCAATGAGTTGAAGCCGGTGCTGGATACGATCCTGACCGTGGCCGCGCGCATCTGCGACCCGCAATATGCCTATGTGGCGCTGCTCAACCCCGAGGATGGCTACTACCATATGGTCACTTCGCTGAATGTTACCGCCGAATTCTTCGACTATCTCAAGGCAAATCCGATCAAGCCGGGGCAAGGCACCTGTACAGGCCGCACCGCTTTGCTGGGGCAGACGGTCTATATAGAAG
>NZ_JBASXK010000121.1:0-7964 GCF_049276915.1 Aestuariivita sp.
AAGCCGCCGAAGTGGATCACGCTGGACATGGACAGTTCCGTCATCAACCGAACGAGCGCAACTCGGTCATTCAACATCATAATCGGCATACAGTGATTGCCGGTTTCGCACGCGATAAAAGCTCGAACAAACCAAGGAGACGATACACCATGAACAAAAACTTAAGAATTCTCGCGACCGTCGCGACCATTGCGGCACTGGCCGGCTGCGTCGAAGACACGGGAACCACCGCGGGAGTGCCTGCCGTGGGAAGCTCGTCCGACCTCAGTGCGTTCCAGGGCGCGCGCGCCGGACAAGCTGAAATGGGCATCCAGAACCTTGGGTTCGAAGCGATCAGAACCGAAGGTCTGACGACCTACTGGTTCAACCGCACGACCGGCGCCTGCGCGCGGATCGTCACCTCGGACGGGCGCTACTCGTCCGTGACGATGCTTCCTGCCAAAGACTGCTGAGAAGGAGAACAGCGATGACACGTTTCATGCTTACGTCAGCCGCGCTTGCGACCGCGACACTTGTTGGTGGCTGTGTCGAGGATTCCGGCAGCGCCGGGTCCATGCCCTCGGCGGCGGAACAATCCTGCCTCCGAGCCGTGACGGTCGAGACCAGCAACCCCGAGGTCGTTTTGCTCAGCTCGAGCTTTTCCCAGGCCGGTACCGAAGTGCTGGTCGGCGTCGGCCCGAACCAGGCACCGTGGCAATGCATCGCCTATTCCGACGGCAGCACATCCCGTCCGATGTCTTTGACCAACGAAGGAACGCTTTGATACCGGATCAAAGGAAAGAATGTCTCTTCAGGAGCCCGGTAGGGCCGCCTGGCAAGCGAAGGCGGATGGAACGAGCGCTTCGTCGCAAGTTCCATCCGGGCCGCGCGATGATGCTTGACGGCTCCCGAAACGGCGGCAGGCAGATCCCGGACTTCGCAATGCCGGGCGCGATCCTTGCCCGCAGACACGAAAATCGTGGGACAGTCGCCATGTTCCACGAATTCGCAAATTGAACAGGTAGCGAATGATGCAAGCGCTCTGCAAATGGGTCGTCCGGGTGTTTGCGGGTCTGTACCTGCTGGCGCTCGTGCTCCTTGCAATCGGTGTCTTCGGGCTGTTCGGTCAGGATCGGGACCCCCTGTCAGGGGTTTACCTCGTTCCGCTTGGCTTGCCTTGGGTTCTCTGGACTGACAGTGCCCCCGACAGATGGCTTCCCTGGATCGGGACGCTTGCACCACTTTTGAACCTTGTGGGCCTTGTTGTCCTGTGTAGGGTGCTGAGGGGCATCAGCGCGAGCGACACAACGCGGAGAAGATGATGTCGGGTGCAGACTACCACTCGGACCGTCTGCTTCTTCCGGATATCGCCCGTTCCGTGGCGCTATGCGCCATGATCGTTTTCCACCTGGTCCGGGACCTCGAGGTCTTCGGCATACTCGCTCGGGGAACCACCCTGAACGACGGATGGACCATCTTCGCCCGCTCGATTGCCGCAAGTTTCCTGTTCCTGTCCGGCGTGAGCCTTGTCCTCGCGCATTCCCGCGGCTTCAGAACCGGTGCCTGGGCGCGTCGTGTCATCGTGATCGCCGGCGCGGCCTGCCTGGTGAGCCTGGCCACCTATATCGCCATGCCTTCGAACTTCGTCTTCTTCGGCATCCTCCACGCGATCGCGGTCGCCAGTGTACTTGGGGTCCCGTTCCTTTTCACCGCCGCCTGGGTGCCGATGCTCTGCGCTGCGGCGATCCTCCTTGCCTTCATAACGTCGGCGCGTTCGGTCTTCCAATCCGGGTGGCTGGCATGGACTGGGCTGGGCATGGAAGTGCGCCCCTCGATGGATTTCATTCCAATGGTGCCCTGGCTCGCGCCTTTCCTCCTGGGAATCGCCGTGGCAAAATTCGCGCCCCCGGTCCGGCTGGAACCCAGATGGCCGCAATGTTTTCCCGTGCAAGCACTCGCCTGGCCCGGCAGGCACAGCCTGGCGGTCTACCTGGTTCATCAGCCCGTTCTCCTGGCACTGGTCTGGGCCACGGCACAGGTGACATGATGAAATTGTCGTTGCATGATCGAAACAGCGACGTTTTGTTGCGGCACTCCTGCTCGGGAATGCCGACATGGCCCAATTCCCCCGATCCGAGTGCGTTGTGGCTCCGGGGGCTTTCCAGAAGGTGAACACAATCGTGACAACGTTTTCCCTCTTCTCGCGACTTCTTCCGGCAGGTCTGGCCCTTGTCGCTCTCGGGCTTGCGGCAAGCGCGGCCCAGGCGCAGATCATGGACACCACCGGCTCCATCCTTCCCGAAATCGAGGTGCGTGGACGGGGATGGGAACAACTGCGGAACCCTGCCGAATGGGTGCAGTTCCTGACCGCGCTCGTCGAGAGCACCCTGATGATCGCCGCTCTTGCCTATCATCCGGTCATACTCATCGCCCGGCGCACGCGCGCAGACTTCGACGCCCCTCGCGATCTGTTCATCTATGGCCTGATCGGCATGGTCGTGGGGTTCCTGATCATGCACCACGGGTACCTCATCGGTTTCGTACTCTTCGGCCTGGGTGGCCTGCTGCGTTTCAAGTCCGACGATGGAGCCGCCGACACGGTGCGCCTGATCCTCGTAACGCTGGTGGGGTTGTGCGTCGGACTGGATCTGCCGGTTGTCGCCCTCTTCACGACACTCAGCGCATGGGTCGTGATCTATGCGTTCGGAGGACCCGTCAATTTTTCTCTGGAGGTCCAGTTTTCAAAGGGACGCTTGGCCACGGACGCGATGATGTCGCTGCGAGATGCACTGGCGCAACACGGGTTCAAGACACGCTCGATGAGCAAATCAAAATACAAGCCCATCGCCAATTTCGTCGTCTGTGGTCCGCGTAGCATGCGTCGATCGACGCTCGAGCGGGAAATGGCGCGTCTGATGGAGACCGGCGAAACCGGCATTTCTGACTGGCATATAGACTGACCCGAAAAGCAGATGAACCCGATTTTCCCATACTGTCTGCGCGAAACCGGTCTTGCCTGGGCAGCGGCCTTTCTGGTCTGTTACGCGCCGATCGGATCCGCCGCGGCCGGGACGGATGGGAACATGGTTCTGCGTTTCGTCAAATCCCACAAGATCGCCGATCCCGCCCATGACTTCACCGAAGTGTCTGGTCTCAGCCTGGCACAAGGTGGCGGGTTCTGGTCCGTCAGCGACGACACAGCGCGCCTGTTTCATCTGGATGACGAGGGAAAAATCAGAAAGAAGTCGTCGCTGCCGTCCGATCCGGGTCTCGAAGGGGTGGCGCTCGACCCCGCGGGCGGGCGCATCCTGGCCGTGCGCGAGGATACATCCGAGATACTCGCGATTGCGCAGGACGGAACCCTGACACGTCATTCCATTCTGGCCATGGACGGTGCCGATGGCCTGGCCGTCTATTTCTCGGCCAGCGACACCAACGACGGACTTGAGGGGATCACGGTCGATCCCGAAAGCGGCGCGGTCTTCGTGATCAAGGAACGGACGCCCCGGCTGCTGATCGAGATATCCCCGGACCTCACCAGCATTCGGCGGGTGATCACCTTGACCGAGGCCGCGGGTTTCGCATCGGATCAGGCGGATGACGATCGCCTCGATGTGTCCGGCCTGGAATGGGATCCATCGCGACAGGGATTATGGATCACCAGCGATACCGGCAAGGCGATCTTCCTGTTCAGCATGTCGACCCTGCACGCCAAGGGCTGGGCCCTGCTAAGCGACGACAAGGGAAAGCCGCATCGCGTGTCCAATGCCGAGGGTGTGGCGCTTGCAGCCGACGGACGGAGCGTCTTTGTCGTCACCGACGACGGCAACAAGTCGCGTCTTCTGGAATATCGAATTGACTAGCCTACCGGGCGCATTTGGGTGCCCGTTCACACTGGAAACGGAGTTGAGAAGATGATGAAATCCTTGAAAAGCATGACCAGTCTCGCGGCGGTCTTGATCATAGCAGGATGGGCTGTGCCTGCCGCGGCCGATTTCACGACGCGCTCGGGCGGCGCGTCCGAGAATGAGATGCTGTCGCGCTCGAACCCTTCGCCCGCCGAGGGGTTGGCCTTCGTACGTCCCGTTATGACCGGGGTATTGTATCGCGGCGGGTTCAAGGGCGGTGACAAGTCCCGCACGGGCCTGTCCTCGGCGCAGCGCAAGCAGCTTTGCGAGGCAGGCTTTTCCGGTGCCATCTACGCGGATTTCGGCAAGAATACGGACTATGGCAACACATCCTGCGGCACGGGCACTATGACCTACGAGGCGGCCCGTTCGTCCCGCCCCTCTTCTGTCATGAAGGCGGTGCATGACCGGATCATGGGCAATGGAGGGCCAGTCTACGTGCATTGCATGTGGGGCGTGCATTCGTCTGGCGCATTGTCGGCGATGGCGCTTGTGCAGTTCTGCGGCTGGTCCGAATCCCGAGCAAAGGCCTATTGGGACGAAGCGCGAAACGGCGCGCCTTGCTCGGGCGGCTGCGACGCCTGGATCGACGGCAAGTTCAAGAATTTCAAGGTCGACCCCGCGCTGAACATATCGGCGGCACAACAGGCGGCAATCTGTCCGAAATGAACATCATGAGAAACCATCTAGCACTTGCCCTGATCCTGGCCGCCGCGCCGGTCACCGCGTCCGACCTCGTGCGCGGTGTCGAGAATGTTCACCAAAGTCCGAACGGCCTTGCCGAACGCTGTGTGCGTATCGCGCCGGTGCCGGGAGGAACCTACGACAAGGATGACATTGCCCAGGAAGAGACCTATTGCGCCATCGATCTCTATGCCCCGAATGTCGCCATGTGCCCCAAGACGTGGAGCACCAGTCCCGGAACCATGATCTATGAGATCAGCGACGGACCTTATGCCGGCAACCGGGCGGAATTCGAACGCAACGCCTGCAAGGAAGGAAAATCGGCAAATAGGCTGGCCAGCGAGACCCTGGCCAAGTTCAAGCCCACGATGAACGCCAAGGGCACCAGCGGCACGTTCTCTGCCTCTCCGCTGCTCTATTACCATTTTTCGCGCTACTTCGACGCGACGGTGAAAGTGCCGGTCACGGTATGGCGGTCGATCGACGCGCAGGCGCATATGGACGATGTGGCGCGCGCAGGGTTGACCCTGTCCAGCGGGAGCCACGGTGGCCGCATGAACCATGCCGGCTGGGAGGCGTTGGTCGCTGCCGAGAAGAACCCCGCCAGTTACCAGCCGACGGACGACCTGTTCACGTCGGATCGCAAGCAAATCTATGGTGCGTTGACCAGCAGTCCGGGCCATCGCTATGGCTCCGAGATCAACGGGACGCGCGTTTCGGGCTGGGGAAAGGGCCAGAACCAGGATTTCCAGAAGACGCCCGCTTTCCTAGCCCTGCGTTCAGACAAGCCGCTGGCCGAGGCGATCGAACATGGGCTGACGGAAGGTCGGAAGGATCGGCAAATCTCGAAAGACCTAGGATCGTCCGTGCCACCTCAGCAAATGGCTTTCTGGATGACGGAACTGACCGAGATTGTCTTGCTAGACTTCATCTTCAGCCAGCAGGATCGGGTTGGAAACATCGACTTCACGCCATACTACTACTGGCTTGAAGACGGAAAGCTGAAGCACAAGAAAGCCAGACATCACGAACCCGGCGATGGATCGGTGCCTGCGGATGCCATCCTGCTGCGACGGACCAATCTCAACGACAACGATGCTGGTGGTCGCGTGCAATATGCGAATTTCGCCAAGAGCACGCAAATGCTGGAAAAGCTGCGCCACATGAACGCCGGTACATACGAAAAACTGATGGCGCTGGATGGCGATCTGCAAGGTGGCGGCCAGATCTCGCAATGGCTGACGACCTCGTTCGGACTGTCCGAACGCGAGGTGGCGCAGATCGTGGTGAACACGGGACTGGCAGCCGGTCTTCTGCGGGACAGTTGCGCAAAGGGACTTCTGACATTCGACCTCGAGCCCAGGGAATTCTTCGAGACCGGCACCGTCGTCGCGCGAAAGGTGTCCTGTGATGGCAATTAGGGCAATCCTCGGCGTGGTCCTGTGGCTGATCGTCAGCGGGGCCACGCTTGCCCAGGAATTGCGCGTCGCCGTCATCTCGGACCTCAACGGCTCGTACGGATCGACACAGTACAGCCCGCGTATTGCTGACGCGGTGCAGCGCATCATTGCTCTGGCACCGGACCTTGTGATCTCGACAGGGGACATGGTTGCGGGGCAACGCCGCCCGGTTCTGAGCGAACTGGAGGTGCGCGCCATGTGGGATGCGTTCCACAAAGCGGTCACCGACCCGCTGACCCGCGCGGGGATCCCATTGGTGGTGACGCCAGGAAACCATGACGCGTCGGCCTATGGCGGATTCGAGGGTGAGCGCGCGATCTATGCGGCGGAATGGACCGAAAAAAAGCCGCAGCTCAACTATACCGACGACCGCGACTTTCCGTTCTTCTATGCGTTCCGGATGAAGGGCGTGACATTCGTGTCCTTGGACGCCACCGTCGTAGGTTCGCTTGAGGGCGGACAGGAGGCGCGGCTGCGCAAAGTCGCTGCGGGACAGGATACCCTGATCGCGTTCAGTCATCTGCCGCTTTGGCCTTTCGCGGTCGGCCGCGAGACCGAGGTGATCGGCGATCCCGGTCTGCAAGACCTGTTCGGGTCCGTCGGTCTTGACCTGCACCTGTCTGGGCATCACCACGCCTTCTATCCCGGCTGGAAGGATGGAACGGCGTTTGTAGGCCAGGCCTGTCTCGGCGGAGGCACGCGCGCGCTGATCGGTACGACGGATCGAAGCGAGCGGGGCTTCACGCTGCTCGAGATTTCCGCAGCGGGAGACATCAAGATCACCGCCTACAAAGGCGAAACGTTCTCGACCCCCGTGGACTGGACAAGCCTGCCGTCGCAACTGGGACAGGGCGCATCGTTACTGACGAGATTGGACCTGGCACCCGACGCCCGGTGATTCATCCGGGCAAGGCGGGACAATCAATTCTTCCATCAGGGTTTTCGGCTTATGGATGGCGGCTTCGCGATCTGGATTGTTGCGCTTTTCTTGCCCTGCTACTTCGGAATGGTAATCTTTCCAGCGGGTCCCGCCCGTGGAAAACCACTTCGTGTTCAGGAGTTTGCATACATGAAAATCGCATCAATAGCAGCAGTGACCGCTGTGGTCTTTTCTCTAGGCTCGACCCAGGTCCATGCCGAAATGGACAAGGATGTAGTCGCCGGTGCCCTGCTTCTGCTGGGAGCGGCCGCACTCGCGCATAACGAGGCCCGCGAGCTGTTGCAGCTACACCGGGAGACCTATCACGTCTTTTGGAGCTGGGCGGAACGCAACGTGGACGTCGCCCTGGCGGGTGGGACTTTGACCACAGCTATGGGCTGGCAGTATCGGATCGGTCACGCCATGGAGGCGAACCCCCGGTCCGCACTGAACTGGCCCATGCAAGCCGGCGGCGCGGAAATTCTCCGCCTGACCTGCATCGCACTCCGGGAGGCCGGGATCGGACTGTGTGCACCGGTCCATGACGCCGTGGTAATCGAGGCGCCTTCCGATCGGAAACCATCGCCCACGGACAACACGGCATCCATTGGCGCTGAATTGAACTGGACCAGTGGACAGTTCTGCTAGGAATTCATGTCGAGTGTTTTGGCAATCATTGTCACTGTCTGACCAACCACCAAAAGCATCACGATCATATTCCGGTGTGGCGCTGGCAGTTCCAACGCCCAGCAAGAAAAATGTTGTAACCAGAAATGCCTTGTTCAAACTTTTCAATTTGAATCACAGCAATGCTTATATTTGCGCCCCGATCCGCATTTGCAAAGGAACGTCTGATTTACCGCTTCGGCTGCGCCGATATTCACCATGCTAATACTCTGATAGTTCTAGCCACTTGGTGAACTTAGCTTTCCTATCAAGATACTGACTGGATGGATCAATCTGAAGTGGTCCGGCAAATTCGGACAGCGTGCTAAGATGTATCCAACCCGATTG
>NZ_JBASXK010000122.1:0-21180 GCF_049276915.1 Aestuariivita sp.
CGGGCCCGCGATCATCGCTGTTGCCTTGCGTTGTCCTGGACAGATCATCAAAGGAGGCCACAGGTGTCTGGGTCAGCAGGAAAACACCGGCTCCAGAGGGTGACGCCACCGGCCTGTGTTCGATCGAGGCAGACACGTGAGGCTTCGCCTCGGCGACGGGCTTTTCGAAGATGAACCTGTCGGTCAGGCCTGCAGGTGGCATGAGCGCGCCAGATGTCTCTGCCCCCTCAGCCGGTCCGGACCTGGCGCTTTTCATGACGGGGACACCGGACTTGATCCCGGCATCATCTGCATGGGTGTGTACCTGCCGATCGTTCCTGTCGATCATGCGCGCCTTGTCTTCTGGCGATCCTGTTTCACCGTCGGCCTTTACCCCATGCGATGATGTGGCCGGCAGGTGTTGGGGCATTGCATCGTTGGAAATCGCCCCCTGCATTTGTTCAACTTGGTCCGGATCGGCGGCCACTTCGGCTGCAGCCTCAGGTATATCCTGATCTTGGTCAGTGCCGGCCCCAGCGTCAGGCAACGGATCCGCAGCGGGTTTCGCAAGAAGAGCGGCCAGAACGTTTCCGAAATCCCGTTGCGGCGATACAGTGGCACCAGGTTCCCCGGGGACACCAGCGCGGGGTACGACCATCGCAGGCGTCGGTGGCAAAAGTGGGTCGATCATCATGGCTGCTCCGGGAATCGTCCTCAGTTGAGCCCAACATGACCGCATCTGCTTACCGGTTCTTTACCGCTCTGCGGCACAGTCTCACAAAATCACTCCAATTCGAGGCAACAGCATGATTCCCCCCAACCTGACCGAACACGCCCCTGCCCCGCAGATCCGAAACGACACCCAATTGCGCGAGGCCGCGATACAGCTTGAGGCGCGTTTTCTGGCTGAGATGCTGAAATCCGCTGGCCTGGGCGAGACGCGCAGCGAATTCGGGGGCAGCACCGGAGAGGATCAATTCAGCTCGTTCCTCGTTCAGGAGCAGGCGCTGCAAATGGCACGCGCCGGAGGAATCGGACTGGCGGAATCGATTTTTGATGCATTGAAGGAGCGTGGCAATGGCAACTGAATCAGCACAGGATCTGGTCGGCGCACTTGAGGACATTCTTGAGACAGAGCGTGCTGCGCTGCTGAAAGGGGATGTCGATGCCATGACCCGTTTGGCCGAAAACAAGGAACGTTTGATCGACCTGTTGAATGCCCGGACCGATCTGCCGCACACGGAACTGATCAGGCTGCATGACAAGATCACCCGCAATCAGAGTCTGATGAACAGTGCTCTGGAGGGGATTCGCGCAGTCGCCGCGCGCATGAGCGAGATGCGCCAAGTCCGGCAGGCACTGCACACCTATGATCGCTCTGGCTCGATCCGCAAGATCATCAATGATGCCGCGCGCCAGATCGAAAAGCGCGCTTGATCAGGGCGTTTCGTCTCAAATGCCGCGCAATGTCGCCAGGCGGTTTAGCAAAGCATTAGCATTTGGCCGCCAAAGTGCCCTTGCATCCCAAGGCGGATGGCGCGGCGAAGACACCATCGCGCACGCAATCGTCAGAAAGGCGTTTCGAGCTGCTCTTTCATTTGGGGCGGAGAGTTTTGGCGCAAAAGCGTCATTGGAAGCAACAAGGAACCTGACTTATGACCAGTATTCTGACGAACAACAGCGCAATGATCGCGCTGCAGACCCTCAAAACAATCAACTCGAATCTTGCAGACACCCAGAACGCGATCTCGACAGGCAAGGATATCGCAACCGCCAAGGACGGATCGGCGATCTGGGCAATCTCCAAGGTGATGGAGGCGGATGTCGCGGGCTTTAATGCAGTCTCTGATTCCCTTGCACTTGGTGAATCGACCGTGGCTGTTGCTTCGGCAGCGGCGGATCAGATCGTCACCGTTCTGACCGACATGAAAGAGCTCGCAATCTCGGCGAATTCGGAAAACGTGGATTTCGCGAAGATTCAGGCCGATATCGCAGAGCGTGCCGCGCAGGTTGACTCGATCATCTCAGCTGCGCAGTTCAACGGCGCAAACTTGCTGGCAACCAGCGTGGATGGCAATGCGGGCGTGACAAGCCTGTCCGTGATTTCGTCGCTTGACCGGGTGGGTTCTGCCACACCAACACCCAGCACGATCACGGTTGATACGGTCGACTTTGAGGCAAACATCGACCTTTTGGGTGCAGGCAACCTGACCGCGATTACAAACACAACAACTGCGGCGACGGCGCTTGGTGAAATCGAAGCCTTTCTGACACTCGCCATTGACGGTGCCGCTGCACTGGGTGCATCGGGCAAGCGACTGGAAGATCAACAGGTCTTTGTCGGCAAACTCTCGGACGCCATGAAATCGGGCATCGGCTCCCTTGTGGACACCGATATGGAAGCCGCCTCGGCACGGCTTCAGGCATTGCAGACCCAGCAGCAGTTGGGTGTTCAGGCGCTGTCGATTGCCAACCAGGCACCACAGACGCTGTTGTCGCTGTTCCGGTAATGAGAATGGCCGGGGTGCATCTGCGCTCCGGCCTCCAGCCTTTTCCCTTTTGAGAGCCGAGGTCGACACGTGAATGCGACATTGAGAGCGCAAAGCGCTTATGCAGCAGGAGCTGCCCCAACACGAACAGCAAAAAGCCTTGAGTATGAAACGATTGCGCGGATCACCCACAAGCTGAAAGTAACGGCCGCAACAAGAGAGGCAGACTTTGCCGCATTCGCAGTCGCGCTGAATGACAATCGCAGGCTTTGGCAGATCTTTGCCTCGGATGTCTCGTCCGATGCCAATGGCTTGCCGGAAACACTGCGTGCTCAGATATTTTCTCTGGCCGAGTTCACCTTTGCGCATACTCGCAAGGTTCTCGCCAGGACAGAGGACATCACAGACCTTGTCGAGATCAACACCGCGATCATGCGCGGCCTGAATCCGGGGACATCTTGAATGGCTGGTCTTGTTCTGAAACTGGGTCCAAAGGAACGCGTCCTGATCAACGGTGCGGTGATCGAAAACGGGGACCGGCGCAGCCGGCTGTCCATTGTGACGCCGGACGCCAACGTATTGCGTTTGCGCGACGCGATTCATCCTGATGAGGCAACGACGCCGGTCAAGCGGGTCTGCTATGCCGCACAGCTTGTGTTGACCGGGGATGCAGGCCCGAAGGAAAGCCGCATGGCTTTGCTACGCCGCATCGAAGAGCTGAGCCAGGTTTTCAAGGATCCCGACAGTCGCGCATCCATCGCACAGGCGACACATGCGCTGGTCAATGATCAACATTACCTCTGCCTGAAGGCCCTGCGCAGCCTGCTTCCGCGAGAGGAACGACTTTTGGCGGCAAACCGCAGATGAGCTTTCAACCGGTTGTCCCTTTGTCCGGCATCGCCGGGTGGTCGTTCCTGCAACGGACATACGACAGTCAATTCGCGGCGTTCAACGCATCCCCGCAGTTGCAGCGCGACACCGACTATTTTCGAGAGAACATCTCGAATGTCCTGACGGCTGAGGATCTTGTGTCGGATCGACGTCTCTTGTCCGTGGCGTTGGGCGCATACGGTCTGGCAGATGACATCGACAACCGCGCCTTTGTGCAGCGGATCCTGGAGGATGGTACAGAAGCGCGCGATGCGCTGGCCAACCGATTGGCGGATGAACGCTATAAGTCCTTTAGCGACGCGCTGGGTTTCGGGCCCAATCAGATCCCCCAGACGATCCTGCCCGGCTTTGCGGAACGGGTGATCGGCCTCTATGAAACCCAGCAATTCGAACAAGCTGTCGGTGCACAGGATGAGACGATGCGCATCGCCTTGTTCGCGCAGCGGGAACTGGCGGATCTGGCGCAAAGTGGAAAGAGCATGGAGGCGCAGTGGTTTTCGATCATGGGCTTGCCGCCGCTGCGCAGCATGATGGAAACGGCACTGGGGTTGCCCGCCAGCTTTGGGCAAATCGATATCGACAAGCAGCTTGAAGTCTTTCGGGACAAAGCGCGCCAAAAGCTTGGAACAGACAGTATTACGGAACTTGTCCAACCCGAAAACCTGGACCGTTTGACCACTACCTATCTGGCGCGCTCACAGATCAACAGTTTTGGCCTGAACACCAGCAGTGCAAGTATTGCGCTGTCGCTGTTGGTTGCGTCACAGGCTTGAGTGAGCGCCATGACCCGGTATCCACTCCACTCTGCGTTGGCACTTTTCGGGCGACCAGGTCACCGTGCGCTCCTCGCTCCAAGCGCTGCTTTGACAGTATCAGACGAAACTCCGCACCGTCGCGATGGCACCGGCCAAGGCCTCGCCTTCGGGGTCCTTGAGGGCAGCCTCGCGCAAACGGGCCATCCAGTCAGCAGCATCCTCGCGCCCGTTCAGAAGATCGACCGCCGCCATGACGGTGCCGAACTTCGTCAGACCGCGCGCATGGGTGTCGGAATAGCCTTTGACCAGGCGGCGGTTCTTGAGCAGTTCGACGGACAGGGCATAATCCTGCTCCAGAACCGCCAGGCTGTCGCGCAACCAGGTCTCAAGATGCGCCACCTCGACCGCGTGGCGCAGGGTGCGCAGGCGATAGCCCTTCAGCCCGCCAAGGACATGCAGCATGACGAATGATCGCAGCGTATGCGTGCGCAGGCGCCGCCCCTTGTTGAAGAGCCGGTTCAAGACGGCCATCCGCCTGGGGCTGGCCTCCCATCTGGCCCCCATTTTCGCAGGCATCAGGCTGACGATTTCTTCTGCCCGGGGGTGAAAGAACTCGGTCAGTTCGATCAGGTTTTCCTCGGATGCACCCATCTCCTCGCGGATCCGCGACAGCCGCGGGGCACGGGTTTTCAGATCCGCCACCCGGATGATGTCGTCATAGGCCATGGCATTGGCGATGTATTTCGCGGCCGTGGCGCTGAGTTGCCAGTCATGGGCGGCATCATCGCGCGCGATGATCCGGTCGAGCCGATCAAGATAGGTTGTGCCATACGCGCAATCCTGAAAATCAACGACCTTCATCAACCCGGCCTGTGCCATTGCAATCACGGGAGCTGGCAGCGCCCGCACACGCTGCATCAGTGCCTCCCAGGCCTTTATCCCGGCGGCTGGTCCTTCAAGTTTCGGGGCCGTCTCCGGTGAGGATTGGGCCACGGGTGCCACACCCTGAACCGCTGCGTCAAACCCTGCCGCGAATGCCCGCAGAGAGGCTTCCACGCCTTTGCCACTGGCCCGGATGGCATCCTCGAAGGCCTCGCGCGGAAAAGGCAACGCGCCGGATCCTGCCAAGGCACCAAAGAGGCTGGAGGAGATGACCGAGCCCTGCTCGACGGCCAGACGGTCCATATCCGCAAGGATCAGATGTTGGGCTGCAATCTCGGCCGCTGCGCGGACTTCGTCGGCATTGGCGATGCCGTCACCGGGCACCGTCTTTTCCGACACGGCCAGCGCGCGATGTGTCGAGCCAATCAACACCGTACGGTCCGGCGTCACGAAACCGCGCATCACCGCGCGCCCCACTTCCATCATCTCGGCGGCGATCAGGATATCCACATCCCCGCTGGACGGTGCGAGGGCCAGGACCGGCTCCTGATCCGATGCCGGCAGCATCTCGATGTAATAGATCGTGGCACCAGTGCGCTGCGCCACGCCCGCAACGCTGGTTGCCTGACAGAAATAGCCCTGAGACCGCGCCAGGGCCTCGATCCAGCCGGTCAGAACGCCCCCGCCCTGACCGCCGACGGCCATGACCGCCAGCTTGATGATCTGGCCGACG
Source organism: Aestuariivita sp. (assembly GCF_049276915.1). Classification (NCBI taxonomy): domain Bacteria; kingdom Pseudomonadati; phylum Pseudomonadota; class Alphaproteobacteria; order Rhodobacterales; family Paracoccaceae; genus Aestuariivita; species Aestuariivita sp. The sequence goes on from NZ_JBASXK010000122.1 coordinate 5,730, forward strand.
CGCGCGTCGGGAACCTTTGGGTCCAGCACCATGTTCATGTCGGTGCTCCGGTCATGCGCATGCGTTTGGCATCGCGCCGGGTTTGCAACCAGGTGATGACGCGGGTCCGTATCCCGGCGCGCCACTTTTCGAACCCTTTGGGATTGTGCACCACATCCGCGCGATAAAAGGACGGGCACAGAACGGCGGCATCGGCCACCTCACCGCAGTTGCCGCAGCCCACGCATGTCTGGTCGATATGCGCAATCGGATCGTCGCGCAGCGGATCGTCCAGCCGTTTCAGCGAAAGTGACGGACAGCCCGACAAGCGAATACAGGCGTGATCCCCGGTGCATACGTCGCTGTCCACGCCAAAGCGGGGAATATCCACACGACGGCCCTCCTTGATCGCCTTGTTGCGCAGGGGCTTCTCGCGGCGCTGCTTGTTGAGCATGCATTCCGACGACGCCACGATGACCTTGGGGCCCTTGAAGTCCGTGGTCAGTGCCTCGCGCACCGTGTCCCGAACCTTGGCCACATCATAGGTGCGGTCGATCTGGCGGATCCACTCTACCCCGACGCCTTTGAGAGCCTTGGAAATCGGGTTGTTCGTTGCCTTGGTATCGTTTTGCGCACGACTGGACAGGATGTCCTGCCCTCCGGTCGCAGCCGAGTAATAATTATCCACGATCACGACCACATTGTCGGATTTGTTGAACACCATGTTCCCGATCGACGAGCTGAGTCCATTGTGCCAGAAGCCACCGTCTCCAAGGATCGAGATGGCGCGCCTGTCTCCGCCTCCATCGAAGGCACCATTGGCCGCCGGCCCAAGACCATAGCCCATGGTGGCACCGCCGATTTCAAAGGGCGGTAACGCGGCAAACAGGTGGCAGCCGATGTCGGCTGTGATCTGCGATTTTCCCAATTCCTGTTCAACCAGTTTCATGCCGGCAAAAATCGGGCGTTCTGGGCAGCCGGTGCAAAATCCCGGCGGTCGGATCGGCACAGTCTTGGACAGATCGGGGATTTCGGGCGCTTCCTGATTGGGCGCGCGGACCTGCCCCGGCAACATCGCGGGCGCGGCCTTCTTGAGAAAGGCGGTCACACCGTCCAGCATCACCTGACCGGTGTACTCACCGGCCATGGGCAGCACGTCCTTGCCATAGAGTTTGAGCGTCGCACCGGCCTTGTACAGGAAGTTGCCCAGCATCTGTTCGATATGTTCGGGTTGTCCTTCCTCGACCACCAGCACATGGTCCTTGCCCTCACAGAACGCAGCGAATTCGCTTTGTACGATCGGGTAGGTCACATTCAGGCAATAGATCGGAACCTCGGACTGGCCAAAGACATCTGCCAGACCAAGGCGTTGCAAGGCACGGATCAGACCGTTGTACATCCCACCTTGCACGACGATGCCCAGCTTGGAGTCTTCAGGGCCGAACACCTCGTTCAGCTTGTTCTCGACGATGAACTTTTCGGCATTGGGCCAGCGGTTCTTGATCTTGTCCTGTTCGTGCAGATAGCTCATCGGGGGCAGCACGACGCGATTGAAATCCGATTGCGGATTGGCAATGGCCTGCTTGACGGTTAGCGGCGGCGGCACGTTGTTCCTGGTCGCAAAACTGCCCGTCACATGGCACGAGCGAATGCGCACCATCAGCATCACCGGCGTGTTGCTGGCCTCGCTGAGTTCGAACCCGTCTTTGACCGCTTTGGTGATCGAGGGCAGGTTCGGGCGTGGGTCAAGCAGCCAGAACTGCGACTTCATCGCAAAGCCATGAGACCGCTCCTGCATGATCGAGGAGCCTTCGCCGTAATCCTCGCCGACAATGATCAATGCGCCCCCGTTCACACCGGATGAGCACAGGTTGGCCAGAGCGTCCGACGCCACATTGACACCCACAGGGCCCTTGAACGTGACCGCTCCGCGGATCGGATAATGCACGCTGGCCGCCAGCATCGCCGCGGCAGCGGCCTCGGAGGCATTCGCTTCGAACCGCACACCCAGCTCGCCCATCAGCTCTTCGGCATCGGCCAGAACGTCCATCAAATGGCTGATCGGCGCACCCTGATAGCCGCCGACATAGCCGACGCCGTTCTCCAGAAGTGCCTTGGTAATCGCAAGAATTCCCTCGCCGGTAAAGACGTCGCCGTCCCCCTTGCGCAGGTGTTCTACCTCAGCCTTGAATGACCGTTCTGCCATCTTGTTTCCTCGGATTCAGAAGTCGTGTTTGCGAATATTGCGCAACATGGTTTGAAGGGTGCCGACAAAGGCACGCCGTTGGTTGTCGTCGATGCCCCGGAACATCGCTTCGGAGGCCTGTGACATATGTGGCCAAAGCCTGTCATAGGCCTGACGCCCGGTATCGGTGATGAACACGCGCGTGGCGCGGCTGTCCTGTTCGTCGGGCTCACGCCGGATCAGCCCGGTCTGGTCCAATGTGTCCAGCGCACGGCTGAGCGTGGATTGTTGTACCACGGCATAAACGGCCAATTCGCGGATCAGGATACCGTTGACGACCGACAACACCGCCAGCGACCGCATCTGCGGCGTCGTCAGGCCCAGATCAGCCATCTCGGCCCGCAAAGCGGCGTTATAGCGCCCCATGATCCGGTTCATCAGATAGGGCGCAAAATTCTCGAGACCCATCTCGCCCAGACGCGGGGCATTGGTCATGATATCCTTGGTTTCGCTCATGCGCCCAATCCTTTGGCCACGTTAAAGCCAGACCCGCCGCCCAGTCCGGGGCCGGGATGCGTTGAGGCACCGATGTGATAGAGATTGGCAATGGTCGTGGTGGTGTTGATCTGCCCGGCGACAGGACGCCAGACAAAGAATTGATCCAGCGTGCACGCGCCGCCATAGGGATCGCCACCCACAAGATTGACGTTCATCGCCTGCAGATCGGCCGGAGAGTAGGCGCGCCGCTTGAGTTTGATCTGGTCCCAGTTCCGGATGTGTTTGGCCAGTATGTCCTCGATACGATCCGCAAAAGCTTCGCGCATTGCTTCGGTCCAGTCGGGGACGGTTTCAATCTGTCCCGCGGCATCCCCTTTGATCACCGGTGGTGCATCCGGGATTTGCAGCCAGAGTATGGCCTTGCCTTCGGGACAGCGCGTGGGATCCAGACGGTGGGGCTGACCCACACAGATCGTTGGCGTGACGGGCAACATGCCGCGCTCGGCTTCGTTGGATGATTTCGACACCGCATCAATGCCGTCTGTCAGGTGGATCAGCGCCACCTCATCCAGACCTTCGCCAACCCAGTCTATCGGGCCATCCAGCGCGTAATGCAGTTGGAAGTTACCCCTCCCATGGCGGAACTTCTTAGTGGTTGCGGGTTTCGCGGTTTCACCAAGCAATCCGTCATAAAGCTGTCCGGGTGCGGTGCTGGCAATCACAGACGTGGCGCGGATCGTTTCCCCTTCCGAGGTCTCGATACCCACAGCCTTGCCGGCTTGTACAATGATGCGCGCGGCCTCGACCCCGGTGCGGATCGTGCCACCTTGCGACTCGATCAGGGACTGGAAGGCCGCTGCCGCCTGCCCGGCTCCGCCTTTGACGACAGGCGCGCCTGCCGCCTCGAGCGCAAAGGCAATGACGCGGGCCATCTGGCCGCCATAGCTGGCCTCGGGTGTCAGCCCGACATGCAGCACCCATGGTGCCCATATCGCCTGAACGTCGGGGCTGCTGTAGCGCGTCTCCAGCCATCCGCGAGCAGGCTCCATCGCCTCTCCGAACCAGGCCTTGAGAGGCCCAAGGCCTTTTTTCCACGCCTGCTTGGCCACCAGCATGGCCGTCTGGCGCGACCAAAGCGGCTGGCCCAGCAAGGCAAAGAGAAACGCGGCGTCCTGTTCGATCCTCCCGACATCCGCCGCATGCTGATCGCCGTCGCCCGCGCTGCGCGCATTGAAGGCGGCGACATTCGCACCCCGGTCCATCTCAAGGCGCAGGGCCGAGCCATCCGGGCGCAATACGGCGGTCGGATGGGGGGAATGGCAGAACTCAAGCCCATGCCTGGCCAGATCTTCGCCCAGCGCGGCATGTGCCGGTCCGGTCAGAAACAGAACGAAAGTCGCCGCCATCACGTCGTGATGAAAGCCAGGGAGCGTTACGTCCTGGGAGGTATACATACAGCCGCCGGTGCGGCTCTCGCGTTCGACCACCAGAACACTGTCGCCCTTGCGCGACAACATCGCGGCGGCCACCAACGCATTGATGCCCGACCCGATGATGAGGTGGTCGAATTGCGCCACCCGTCAGCCCGTAGGGACGAGTGCCAGAGCACGAATCGGGCTGCCGGTTCCGTTCTTGATCTTGAGCGGCGTGGCGATCAGGATCGCGCCCTTTGGCGGAAGCTTGTCCAGATTGGCAAGGCTTGCCAGCCCAAAGCAATTGTCGCGGTGCAACAGGTTGTGAGCCGGGAACGGAGGTTCCATCCCGCCGGCCTGGCCCGCATCCGTACCGATGCATTGCGTACCCCAACCGACGATCTTCTTGCTCAGCAGGTATTCGATGCAATCCGGGGTCGGCCCGGGGGAATGCGGTCCGGTCTCGTCGGCGTTCAGGAACTTGGCCTCGTCGTTGACACGTGAGTCCCAGTCGGTCCGCATGACGACCCACTCGCCCGCGCCGATCTCGCCATGCTCTTTCTCCCAGGCTTTCACGCCATCCGCCGTCAGCAGAAAATCTTCGTTTTCGGCCGCTTCCTTTGAGCAGTCGATCACGTTGACCGGCGCGACCAGCCGCTGCACATCCAGCGTGTCGGTATAGCCATCTTCATAATCCTTGCCTGTGATCCAGTGATGGGGAGCGTCAAAATGGGTGCCGGAATGCTCGCCCAGCACCATCCAGTTCCAGGCAAAGAACGGACCATCAGAATCGTATTCCGATATTTTGTGGATCTCGATCTTGGGGGTGTTCTTGGCAAAATCCGGCGGCAGCTGCAGGATTGGCGTGTCAGGCCCGAGCACACTGGAACAATCCACGACCTGCACCTTGCCCGAGGCCAGCATGGCCCCCAGGTTGCCTACAATATCCGTTGCATTCATCTTGTCATTCTCCCTGATCGCCGCATGTTTCATATGGCAGCTCTGTGATGATTCAAAGCTAGACAAAATTACATGCGTTTGCAATTATCTTGTTCGAGTGTGTGAAGGGGATCTGACCATAAAACCTGATGCAGTGATCATCGGAGCGGGCCACAATTCGCTGGCCTGTGCCTGCCATCTTGCTGCGCGCGGGTGGAAGGTGGCTGTCTATGAGCAGGCGTCCGAACCCGGTGGCGCGGTCAAGACGGGCGAATACACGCTGCCGGGCTTTCGCCATGACTGGGCCGCGATGAACTTGTCGCTCTTTGCAGGATCGGCTTTTCATTCAGATTATGCCCCCGAGCTGGCCAAGCACGGGCTGGCTTTTGCACCCACCGGAAATCCCTTTGCCTCGGTCTTTCCCGATGGGCGCTGGTTGGGCATCTCGAATGATGTTGCACTTACAACGGCGCGTGTCCGGGGATTTTCCGACGCGGACGCGGCTGCATGGACAGAGCTGACCCAAGCCTTCCCCGGTGAGGCTGAGTCGATTTTCGCGATTCTGGGCTCACCCATGAATTTACGTGCAATTTCATCTTTAAGCTGGAAGATGTGGCGCGCCAAAGGCGGCGGAGGATCTCTGGATCTGGCGCGATTCCTGATGATGTCGCCGCGCGCCTGGCTGGATAGTACCTTTGAAAGCGATCATGTCAAAGCCACTCTTGCGGCCTGGGGCATGCATCTGGATTTCGCACCCGATGTTGCCGGAGGTGCGGTGTTTCCCTACCTCGAAGCGATGGCCGGTCAGGCCTTTGGCATGGTGCTGGGCGAAGGCGGCGCTGACACGATGATCAAGGCCATGGTCGCCATGATCCAGGCGCGGGGCGGGGTCGTTCAGTGCAACGCCACCGTGACAGGCATCCGCCACAGCAACGGACGCGCATCGGGGATAACGCTGGCGGATGGTTCGATTGTCGAGGCCGAGAAGGCCGTGATCGCCAATGTATCGCCAACAGCATTGGCGCGACTGACCGGCGGCACAGGCGAGGCCCGCCATCAGCGCGCTATGGAACGGTTTCAATATGCGCCCGGTACGATGATGATCCACCTGGCCATGGAGTCCCTGCCCAACTGGTCGGCACCCGAGCTGAAGCGATTTGCCTATGTCCATCTGGCACCCTCGCTGGATCAAATGGCGCGCACCTATGCGCAGGCCAAAGCCGGCCTGCTTCCGGATGAGCCTGTGATCGTCTGTGGCCAGCCCACGGTGGTTGACCCGTCGCGCGCGCCTGATGGAAAGCATGTGCTGTGGCTGCAGGTGCGGATGGCCCCGGCTTTGATCAGAGGCGATGCCAAAGGCGAGATCAACGCCACGGATTGGGAAACCGCAGCAGCGCCCTTTGCGCAACGCGCTCTGGACATCGTTGAACGCTATGCTCCGGGCACGCAGTCGCGTATCCTGGGCAAACATATCGTGACGCCCGCTCAGCTGGAGGCCGACAATCCCAACCTTGTCGGCGGCGATCAGGTCTGCGGCAGTCACCATCTGCATCAACACTTCATGAACCGTCCGGCGCGCGGCTATGCGGACGGAACGACGCCAATCAAGAACCTCTATCACACCGGAGCCGCCGTCTGGCCCGGTGGGGGAACCGGAGCGGGATCAGGCACGATGCTGGCCCGCAAACTGGTAGGAAAATAACCAGAAAAGACATCAACACGGGAGTTACAATCATGACACTATCCAGAAGACGCCTGCTCAAGACATCGGTCGCAGCGGCAACCCTTGCCGCAGTCGGCATGCCCAGCTTTGCATCCACGATTGATGAACTGGTCATCGCCTATAATGTGAACCTGCCCAGCTGGGACCCGACCGTGGGTCTGTCAGCGGTGAACCCGACGATCCAAGGCTTCTACCAGTCGGTGTTCGACCTCTATATCCCTCAGAACCCGGACCTGTCCTTTGGTTCGGGGATCATTACCGACTATGGCTGGAACGACGACAATACCGCGATCTGGATGGATGTGCGCGAAGGCGTCACCTGGCACAATGGCGATCCGCTGACGGCCGAGGACGTGGCCTGGTCGCTGGCCCGTGTGGCCAACCCCGATACCGGCAGCCCGATCCAGTTCATCTGGGGCAAGATCACCAACATCCAGTTCGAAGGTAACCGCGTTACCGCCAATATGCCGGAATTCGAGCCGACATTCTTCAAGTGGATGTCGTTCCTGACCGGCTATGTCATGCCGAAGAAGTACTATGAAGAGGTCGGCGCAGAAGGGTTTGAGGCCGCGCCCATCGGCTCTGGCCCCTATATGGTCGAACGGTTCGAGCGCAACGCCTTTGTCCGCCTGAAAGCCAATGAGAATTACTGGGGTGGCGCACCCGAATTCAAAACCGTGACGATCAAATTCGTGACCGATGCCGCCAGCCGCGTTGCCGAGGTAGAGTCGGGTAACTCGCATGTCACTCTTGAGGTGCCATACGAAGAATTCGATCGCCTGAAAGAGAAAGACGGGATCGAGGGCACCGTCACGCCTGTTTCGGATATCGGCATGATCTTCCTGAATGATATCGAGGTGATGACAGATCCCAACGTGCGCAAGGCCGCGGCTCATGCCATCGACAAACAGCTGATCGTGGATCGTCTGCTGTCTGGTTACGGCATCCCGATCGACACATTGCAGACGCCCGATTACATCGCCTTTGATGACAGCATCAAGGTGCCCTATGACCCTGATCTGGCCAAGGAACTGTTGGCGGCTTCGGGCTATGGCCCTGACAATCCGGTGAAGTTCAAGATCCAGACCACCCGAGGCTTCAAGCCCAAGGATTATGAGATGATTCAGGCCATTGTCGGCCTGTGGCGTCGCGTCGGGATCGAAGCCGAGATCGAAGTCTATGAGATCGCCAAACACTTTGAACTGCGCGCGGCGGATCAGCTTGCTCCGGCAGCCTTTTACAACTGGGGCAACTCGGTTGGGGATCCGACCACTTCGACCGGTTTTGCGATGTTTGGACCGTCACCCCATTCGGTCTGGGATGGCCAGGACACCTTTGATGCCATCCTGCCGCTCTGGGCCGAGGCGGACGAGGCCAAGCGGATCGAAGGTTGGAAAGCGGTTGATCGCCGGATCGCTGAAAACGCCGAGGTTATTCCGCTGTTGCAGTATGTTCAGCCGATCCTGCATGTCTCTGGGGTCAACGTTGTACCCCACCGCTCGGGTGCGCTGCTGCCGCATCTGATGACACGGGCATAACTGTTCCTGACTGACCGGCGGGGCTGCATCCGCGGCCCCGCCTATTTTGTTGGATTGCCATGGCACTTTTGCGCAACATCCTGATCCGGCTGCTGACCACTGCCGTGACGCTGTTTGGCGTTGCGGTCATTGTCTTTGTAGTGATCCGTGTGGTTCCGGGGAACCCGATTGCCATGATGCTGCCCCCCGGCGCGACCGAAGAGGACATCGCGCGGCTGCAGGCGCAATACGGGTTCGACAAGTCGATATTCGAGCAATTCGTGATCTGGCTGAGCAATGTGATGCAGGGGGATTTCGGCACGTCGATTTCGCTGCGCCAGCCGGTGGCGGATCTGGTTCTGGGTCGTCTGCCCGCAACGCTTGAGTTGTCGATTGTCGCGCTGGTGATTGCGGTGTTGATTGGCGGATCGCTTGCGCTGTTGGGCACGCTTTATCGTGGCACGAAAACCGAAGGCGTGGTCGACGTCACAGCCGGTATGGCGCTGTCGATCCCGGATTTCCTGTGGGGTCTGGCGCTGATCCTGTTGTTTGGCGTGCTCTGGCCGATCTTTCATATTTCGGGTCGGATCTCGCCTTCGCTGGACATAGATTTTGCCACGAATTTCTATCTGTTCGAAGCGCTTGTGCGGCTGCGGTTCGATGTGATCGCGGACCTGATCGGACATATGTTCATGCCCGCGCTGGCGCTGGCAATTCCCCTGGCGGCCATCATCGCGCAACTGCTCAAACAATCGCTCAAGGAGACGATGCATCTGGACTACGTGACGCTTGCCCGGACCAAGGGATATGGCGAAAACCATGTGATCCTGCGCGAAGCACTGCCCAATGCCGTGCTTCCGACGCTGACGTTGGTGGGTGTGCAGTTTACCTTCCTGATCGGCGGAACCGTGATCATCGAACGGCTGTTCAGCTATGAGGGGTTGGGCAACATGGCCATCGATGCGGTCATCAACCGGGACCTGCCGCTGATCCAGGGCATCGTGATCCTGTTCGCGCTGCTCTTCACCATCGTCAATCTGGTGGTGGATATGTTGTATGTCGTGCTGAATCCGCGGTTGCGCAATGCGTGACGCGCGCAGTGAGGTACGCAGACCCATCGGACTGCGATTGTGGCTATCCGGAGGATGGCTGACGCTTTTGGTTGTGGCGGCAGTCTTTGCGCCGCTGATCGCGCCGCATGATCCGTTGATGCAGGACCTGTTTCTGGGTCGCATGCCACCCTTCTGGATGGACGGGGCCGAACCGGGCTATTGGCTGGGAACGGATTCTCTGGGCCGGGATGTGCTGTCGCGCATCCTCTATGGGGCGCGTCTGGCATTGATCGTGGCCTTGGTCGCGGGGGTTTTGACCTGCCTTCTGGGGGCCACGCTGGGGCTGATGGCAGGTTTTTATCGCGGCTGGACGGACCGGGTGATCAGCCGCTTTGTGGATATCTGGATGGCCTTTCCTCCGGTTCTGTTCGCAATCCTTCTGATCGCGGTTCTTGGACCCGGCTTGATATCCATCATCATCGCCATCGTCGTGATCGACTGGACACGCTTTGCCCGCGTCATCCGGGCCGAGACATTGTCACAAGGCGCAATGGACTACGTGGTCAGTGCTCAGGTTGCCGGTCGCACACGCTTTGGCACCATGCTGACCGAGATCCTGCCGAATGTGCTGCCCACCATCGTCGCCCTGCTTACGCTGGAAATGGGGATCGCGGTGATCGTCGAAGCTATTCTGAGTTTCGTGAACCTCTCGATCTCGACTGACAGCCCGACATGGGGCGGCATGATCGCCGAGGGGCGCACATCGGTTCATCAGGCCTGGTGGGTTCTGGTCTTTCCTTTGGTCACCCTGTTCCTGACCGTGCTGAGTTTTTCACAACTGGGCGAAGGGTTGAAAGACCGCTTTGATCCGGTGCTGCGATGAATGGCTATCTCTCGATACGAAACCTGACCGTGCGCCTGAAGGCGGGGCCGGTGATCTTGCGGGCGGTCTCTCTGGATGTGTCGGCTGGTCAGGTGCATGGGCTGGTGGGTGAATCCGGGGCGGGCAAGTCCATGATCGGCAAGGCCGTGCTGGGCACCCTGCCCCGTGCGCTTGAGATCACATCGGGCGAGATCTGGCTGGATGGTGTCAACCTCATGACGCTGACGGCGATCCAGCGACGCCGGCTGATCGGGGCCAAGGCCGCGCTGATCCCACAGGATCCGCTGACAGCGCTGAACCCGTCCAAACGGATCGGCCCGCAGATTACGCGGCGACTGGTGGATATTCTGGGCTGGCGCAAGTCCGATGCCGAAGCGCGCGCGCTGGAGTTGCTGGACGAAGTGCATATCCCGTCGCCCGACCGGGTCATGCGCAGCTATCCGCACGAGCTGTCGGGCGGCATGCGCCAACGTATCCTGATCGCATCGGCTTTTGCCGCCGAACCGAAACTGATTATTGCGGATGAACCGACCACCGCGCTGGATGTGACGGTGCAAAAGCAGATCCTGCGCCTGATCAACGAAATGCAAGACAGACACGGCACGGCCTTGTTGTTCGTGACCCATGATCTGGGCGTCGTGTCCAAGGTCTGCGATACGCTGTCGGTGCTTTATGCCGGCAAAGTGGTGGAAGACGCACGCATGACGCGCTTTTTCATGCGGCCGATCCACCCCTATTCCGCCGCGCTTCTGGCTGCCACACCCACATATCTGGATCCCGAAGGCAGCCTTACTCCGGTCTCTCAAGCCGTGATCGACGCGGTTGAGCAAGAGGTCCGTGAGCATGACACGAGGGCCGGCGCATGATGTATGAAGTTCGCGACCTGCAGCTATCGCTTCCGGATATGGCACATAAGCCGCTGTTTGGCGCTGCCCCACGGATCGACATCCTGAAGGGGCTGAGTTTCGACGTTCCAAAGGGTGCGGTGCTGGGGATCGTCGGCGGCTCGGGCTCGGGCAAGTCCACCTTGGGTCGCGCCATGCTGCGGCTTCTTGAGCCAACGGGCGGTACGATCCGCTTTGATGGAACGGATATCACCCATTTGCCCGAGGATCGGCTGCGCGGCATGCGACAGCGGTTCCAGATGATCTTTCAGGACCCGATGTCGTCATTGAACCCGCGTCGCCGGGTGGGCGGGATCATTGCCGGGCCGCTCAAGCTGCATGGGTTGGACAACATTGCTGCGCGCGTGGACGAGGCCCTGGATATGGTCGGCCTGCCCCGCAGCTTTGCCCGACGGTATCCGCATGAATTGTCCGGCGGTCAGCGCCAACGCGTCGGCATCGCCCGCGCCGTCGCACTGCGCCCTGAATTCATTCTGGCGGATGAGATCGTGTCAGGTCTGGATGTGTCGTCTCAGGCGCAGGTTCTGAACCTCCTGGACGAGCTGGTGGGCGAACTTGGTCTGACACTGGCCTTTATCAGCCATGACCTGTCGGTGATCCGTCGGCTGTGTTCCCGCGTGCTGGTTCTGCATCAAGGCAAGATCGTCGAGGAGAATGAAACGGCCCGACTTTTCGCGGCACCCCAGGCCGATTACACAAGGGAGCTTCTGGCGGCGATCCCCTTGCCGGATCCCTATCAGGTCTGGCGCTGACAGGTCACCGTGGCCCGGCGCGTCTGAGGATCAGGTTCAGCCTGTCAAAGCTGGCCGATACATCGGGCTCGGAACCTTTTGCGATGAACTGATCAAGCTCACCCCAGATGCGCATCGCCCGGTCCACCAGAGGATCGCTGCCTTCGGAATACAAACCCGCCTTGAGCATCATTTCAGCGCCCTCATATGCGCCAAGAAGCCTGCGCGCCTCTTGAAGCGTTTCGTTTTCTTGCGGTGTGGCGGCCTGCGGCAGGCTGCGCGATACGGATTTGAGCAGATTGATCGCCGGATATCGTCCGCGTTCGGCAATGTTGCGATCCAGAATGACATGGCCGTCCAGAACACCGCGCAGAATATCGGCAATCGGCTCTTCGAAATCCGAACCCGCCACAAGCACGCTGAACAGGGCCGTGATGCTGCCCTCGCCCACCGGGCCGGGGCCTGCGCGTTCACACAGGGACATGATCATCTGTGCCGTCGATGCGGGATAGCCGCGCAATGCCGGGAATTCTCCTGCAGCCAGCGCGATCTCACGATGGGCTTCGGCAAATCGGGTGACTGAATCGGCAAGAAGCAGAACGTTCTTTCCCTGTTCGCGAAAATGCTCGGCGATCGTCATGGCAGACCACGCACAACGACGCCGCAACAGGGCGGATTTATCCGACGTGGTCGCCACGATGACGGACCGCGCCATCCCTTCGGACCCAAGCGTTTCCTCGACAAACTGGCGCAACTCACGTCCGCGTTCACCAATCATGGCGACGACTACGACATCAGCCTCCATCCCGCGACACAGCGCGGCCAGCATATTGGACTTTCCGACCCCGGAACCTGCAAAAAGCCCAAGCCTCTGACCCAGAACCAGTGGCAGGAATGTGTTCAGCGCAGCAAGGCCTGTGTTCAGCCGACCGCCCAGCGGTGCGCGGGTGCTGGCAGCGGGCGCGGATATCTGCGTTGGGCGCGCCACCGCTCCGGGCATCAAGGGCATACCGTCCAGAGGCGATCCGAACGGGTCAACCACCCTGCCGATCCAGCTGCTTGACGGGGCAAGACAGGCATTGCGCGGATCAAGAACGGCCTTGGCATCCATTGAAATCCGGTCAACCGGATCATGGGGCATCACCGCAACATGATCCTTTGCAAGTTGAATGACCTCGCCCGTGACATGCTGGCGATCATCGCCGTGAAACGTGACCTGCGATCCGATATAGGCCGCGTCGCTCAGCCCGCTGACATGCAAGATGCCCGAAGAAACCCCCGAAACACGCCCAACGGCACGCCAGCGCGGAATGCGCGAAATCTGCGCGGTGAGTGCCTGAAGGCCGTGGTGCATCTGTACGCTCTCCTGGACGTGCTGAAACCGTTTTTAAAGGAATCACCGTTAAGCCTTGGTTGAGACGGATCGAGGGAGAAGCCCCGATGTTCACATCGCTGGACGTATTCAAACTGGCACATGCCATGGCCAGTCATGCCGGCCAAAGGCAGGCCCTGGTCGCGCAGAACGTGGCCAACTCCGACACGCCGGGATACCGTGCGCGTGATTTGCCCGCGTTTGCCGAAACCTATCAATCTCCATCCTTTGCGACCAGATTGATCGCCACGCGGGACAGTCATCTGTTCGGGCAGTCACAAGGCCAGCAGCCACGCGCCATCGAGACACCCGGACCGGCATCCGCAAACGGCAACACCGTTACAATCGAAAGCCAGATGCTGCAAGCGGTGGACGTCAAGCGCCAGCATGATCGGGCCATGGCGATCTACAAATCCTCTCTCACGATCCTGCGCAGCAGCATCAGCCGACAATCCTGAGGAGTTTCGCATGAGTGAGTTTTCCAAAGCACTTTCCGTGACCACCAGCGGTCTGCAGGCCCAGTCCCAGCGCTTGCGGCTTTTGGCCGAAAACATCTCGAATTCGGACACGCCGGGGTACCGGCGAAAAACGATCCCGTTCGAGGCGTCTCCTGGCACCGGCGGGGCAGTCAGCGATGTGCGCACCGGACCAGTCAGACTGGACCAAAGCACACTGACCCGCGTCTTTGATCCCGGCCATCCTCTTGCCGATCAAAGTGGAAACTATGACGGATCAAATGTGGATCTGATCATCGAGATCGCCGACGCACGCGAAGCCCAGCGCAGCTATGAGGCCAATCTGAAAATGTTCGAGCAGGCACGACAGATGTCGTCAAGCCTGATGGAACTCTTGCGACGTTAACCACGAAAGGACATCCAGAATGGATATTCACAACCTTACTGCGGCCGGAAAATACGCAGCCGCCCGTCCCGTCACCGAAGCGCTGCCCAGCCAGAACTCGGCAACTGATGCGTTTTCGAATGCCGCACAGGATTTCGCAAACACCCTCAAACAGAGCGAGGTTCTGGCAAAGGAGGCGATGACCGGCACGGCAGACCCGCATGCCTTGGTCCAGGCCCTGGCACAGGCTGAACTGGCCGTAGAAACCGCAGTCACGGTGCGCAACCGGGTTGTCGAAGCGTATCAGGAGATCCTGAGGATGCCCGTCTGATATGCTGAACGAGGCCGTGTTCTATGACGTTTTGCGTCAGGGGCTTTGGGTGTCGGTCGTTCTGTCTTTGCCGATCCTGACTGTGGCGCTGATTGCGGGTCTGGTCGTCGGTCTGTTTCAGGCACTGACATCCATTCAGGAGCTCACGCTGACCTTCGTGCCCAAACTGGGTGCCATTGTCGTCGTTTACTGGATCTCGATGGGGTTCATGACCCAAAGCCTCGTTTCCTTTTTCCAGGACGAAATCGTCCCACTCATCGCAGGAGGAGTCTGATGGATCAAACCGGATACATCGCACTGACCCGTCAATCTGGCCTGATGCGCGAAATGCAGGTTGTCGCCAACAACATCGCCAATGCGGCAACAACAGGTTTTCGCCAGGAGGGTATGGTTTTCTCGGAATTCGTGCAGCGTCAGAACGATGCGCCATCCGTTTCGATGGCCTTTGGCAATGCCAGTGGTGCGTCGATGATGCAAGGCGCTCTCACAAAGACCGGCGGTCAGTTCGATCTTGCGATTGAAGGCGACGGCTTCTTCATGATCGAAACCCCCGACGGGGAAAGACTGACGCGGGCGGGCAATTTCGCACCGAATGCCGAAGGGGATCTGGTGACGCTGGACGGGTTGCGTGTTCTGGATGCAGGCGGAGCACCGGTCTTTGTGCCCCCCGGGGCGGCTGATCTTGCCGTTTCCGAGGATGGAACAGTCTCAGCGGATGGCCAGATACTGGGCCAGATCGGGATCTTCATTCCCTCCCCGCCCGGTGTATTGCGCCGAGAGGCCGGCGTGATGTTCTCATCCGATTCAGGGTTTGAAGAGGCCGTGAACCCGCGCGTTCTGCAGGGCTTTCTTGAAGGCTCGAATGTGGATGCAATCTCTCAGATGGCGCGCATGATCGAAGTGCAGCGTGCCTATGAAATGGGCCAGAGCTTTCTGGATGCGGAAAACGAACGCATCCGTGAAGCCATCAAATCTCTCACCCGATAATCCAGAAAGGATCAGGCATGAAAGCTCTGAAAATTGCGGCGACCGGAATGGCCGCACAACAAATGCGGGTTGAGACGATCTCGAACAACCTCGCGAA